>NZ_JBHVDM010000020.1:0-94860 GCF_042802775.1 Nocardia sp. NPDC057455
CACCGCTGCCGCCGTTCGCGACGACCCCCGCCGCCGGGTGCTCCTCCCGCCGCATTCCGCCGGACGGTGGCCCCGCCCCGGCCTGGGGGCGACCTCGACCGCGGTCGAGGTCGCCGGGCGGGCGGGGGTATCACCTCAGAAGGTCTACAGCGTGCTGCGCGGCGAGAACGGCCGCGACCCTGAAACGGCTGCCCGCGTGCTGGATGAGGCCGACGCGGCCGGATTCCGGCCCCAATCCGTCGGCGCGCCCGTGTTGCGGGCGGTTACCTCTGCCGCGCTGCGGCGTGCCATCGAGGATCTACCCGGCGAGGCGGCGGAGTACGTCACACTCCACTATCTGGAGGGGAACTCGCCGGAGGACACGCGAGCCGCTCTCGGTCCCGACGCGGATATCGACCAGCTACACAGATCCGCCCTCTCCTATCTCGGTGCCTTCTTCGCCGCTGAACTCAGTGAGAACGCGGTGGTGTACGGCACCGTGCGGAAGGCCACTGTCGCGGATGTGGCGTGGCTCGCCGGAACAACTACCGATACGGCGGCCCGCGCGCTCGCGGGCGACGAAGTCGGCGAAGAGTCGGCGAACCGGGTAATCGAGGCGGCAGGCCGAATCGGCCTGCTCGACAATTCGACTCCGAGTTCCGAGAACACAGTTACAGGTCTGATTTTCGAGCAGGAACCAGAGCCCGGTATCGGTCTTCCCGGCGCAGACGTGATGCAGAACCGGGCCGCGCGACCGAAGCTTGCGGACCGTCCGGACCATGCGACCTTGGCCCAAGTGGCTCAGGTGGCCGAGGTCGACATCGCGACGGCGCACTGGGTGCTACTAGGCGGATCCGGGCCCGGTCTCGACACAGTTCGCCAAGTGTTGGATGCGGCCGAGGGCCTCGGGTATCCGCACAATACTCGCGCGACCGGCGCACCGAACGGCACGGAGGGGCAGCGGCCCGTGACGGTGCCGGACGTGGCCCAGCGAGCTGGTACGACCTATACGGATGTCCAAAGTGTGCTCGGCGGCGCGATTGTCGATCCAGCCATCGCTCGCCGAGTGTGGACCGCGGTCAGCGTACTGCTACCCGAGTCTGTCACGCCCCCACACACGGATACGGTCGCTGTGCCACGCGGGGCGCTGGAGCGCGCCCTCGGCCGGCTTCCAGAGCGGTTGGCGACCTACGTGACACTGCGCTATCTGGACGGACTCACGCCTGCGGAGGCGACGGCCGCGTTGGGGCTTGCGCCGCAAGCATCCCAACGAATCGGCCAAGCAGCGATTCGCCAATTGTCGGACCACTTGCAAGACGCGTCCGATATGGATCTGCCACGCCAGAGCGCCCTCCGGCGCATACGGATCGAAGACGTGGCCCAGGCGGTCGGTGTCAGTAGTGTCACAGTCCACCGCGTCCTCCAGGGCAACGAGGTGCTCGATCCGGATGTCGCGCGCCGGGTGTGGAATGCTGCGTCGCAGTTGGGCTTCCGACGGCTGCGATACACGAGCGATCCGATGCCGGATGACTCCGACGCCCTCACCGGACTGGTGTTCGTGCCCGGCGCAACAGCACCGGTGGCCTCAGATCTGTCTGCGCCCACTGCCGGTGGGAACCCGACCCCGTCGGTCCACCCGAAGCGGCCGGGAGGCGGTGGGCTGCCCCCCAGCGGAGTTGAACCGTTTCACGACGTCGACCTCCGCGCAGTCCTCGACCTTCCGCCCGATCCGAGACAGAACCGGCGCTTCGGACGCGGACCCGCACCCGACCCGCGAGTCTTCCATCACGATGAGAACGACCCGCTGGCCCGCCCCTATGGTCAGGCCGTACCACCCACCCCGACCGACAGCGGCGGCGAACCGTCGGTCACCGCGCCGACCGACGCGAGCGACGGCACCGACCACTCGAATCTCTCGCCGTCCGTTGCCACACCCGATCTACTCGACGCCTCATACCCGGAGCTCCGGGATTGGGCAACCACGCTGCACGTCGAGGACGCACAGGCTCTGATCGCCGGCGTACATGCCAGAACAAAGTCACATCTGGCGGCCTTCAAGCGGGGCGAACCGCCATCGGCGACGGAAATGATCGGCACGGCGAGAGCATTGGGCGTACTGGTGTGGGAGCAGTTGCGCCGGTTCCGCGCGAACACTCACACCGGGCCCATCACGGACTACCCGACGCTGTTCGATGTCGCGCGGGACTTGGCAGCCCGGCTTGCCGAGGCCGAACAGTTGTATGCCGCGTCGAGCGATTTGATCAACGTCGCCGGATCACTGGCTGAAAGCGTCCCGGGTGCGGAAACCCCGTGGGCGAACGCCCGCGACGAGATGAACTTCCTGCACAGTCTTCCCCAACACGTGGGGCGCATGGTGCACCGTATGCAGCGTGCCCTGGCCGCCGTGCCGTGGGCTGAAGAAGGTTCGTTCACCCGCGACGTCCAGCCCGGTGCCGCGCATCGCGGTCCGCTCAGCGACGCGATCACCCAGATATCGGGTCTGGGGCTGTATTTCGAGGCTTTTCGGCAGAATTCCGGGACGGACTGGTCGGAGCACATCGATGGCTATCTGGTCGATCGGTCGGAAACCGCGTTCGACTCCGATCTGATCCATGCGCTTCGGTCTCTGCCAGCCGAAGCGACGGCGTTCGCGAACGCGCGGACCGGTGGGGATCAGGCTTTCGCCGCCGCCGCGGCACCCTACTTGTCCGACCTGATCACAGCGGTCGAACACTATCTGATGCGCAGTCGGGACGCGGCACATGCTTCCGAACTCCTGCACCAGGGAGTCGAAGCATTCGCCGCTACGGCGGCCCGCCTGCCCGATTCGCAACCCGCGCACGATGCCGCCCAGACCATGCAGTCGTTGCACGAGCAGATCGCTGATCTGCTCGTGCGGCTACAGCACTACGAGCGAGCGATCATGATCGTCGGCCGCGCCAGTGCTCACCTCGCGGACGACCCGGCATTCGCCGACGCGCTCGGCCGAACACTGCGCGAGCTCGAGGTCATGGCCGTACGAAGCGACGCGCCGCCCGCGAAACCCGAACAAGCACTTGCGAGCAATCCACTGGTCCAGCAACTGCTCGCAGCTGTCGATTCCGAACTGCTGGAATCGGTGCGCGAAGCTGTCGCGGCGCGACGCGATGCGGCAGTGGTGGATCCGCGCCTGACTCTCGTGCAAGCGGACGTTGCGCGCTTCCAAAAGCTGCACAGCATGCGCGAGCACCTCGACGAGCTACGAGAGGTCAAGCGGCAAGCGAGGGTGTCGGTCACAGCCGAACGACTGAAGCTGCTCGTCCACCACTTCCACGCCGCCGCGGAATGGGTGGCGGCGTTGCGCGCTGCCGAAGAGGCCACCGACATACAGCTCAACCCGGACCTCCGAGACCGGACCCGGCTCGCCGCCGAGGCCACTCGTCGCTACCGGGCAGCGGACGAGCGGGGCGATCAGCTGAGGGTGGCACTCACCGCGCCTCAACCAGCCGACCCGCCTGCCACTCGGCCGACACCACCCACGCCGCAGCAGAGCGACACACCCGACCCCCGCATCGCCACATCTCCCGCAGCTGTCGCGAGCACTACGACGACGAGCCCGTATACCGAATCCGCGGACAACGCCACCAGCGGACAGGTGCATCCGAACCTCGATGACCAGGAGCGGCTGGCGGCCGAACGTTCCCGAGCGGCCGGCGAGCGGATCGACCAACTCCTGGCCGCGTTGCGCGCGGCACCATTGGTCGCGCCGCCGCGCCTCGGTTTCCTGAGCTTGCTGGCCACCGTCGACCTGGATTCGGTCCGGTTGGTGCGCGACAGGATCGCGGCCGAACACGCCGCCGCCGTACTTCCCGGCGCTGCGGGGACGCATACGGACGGGGCGCGTGCCCGGCGGCTGTACTCCATGCTCTACCGCCTCGAGGAACTGGTGACCGTGATGCGGCAAACGCATGCGACGATCCCGCCCGAGCGCGCCGAACTGCTGGTCGACCATTCCAACGCCGCGAAGGAGTGGGTGGACGCGCACGACGCGGCGAATGGGCGGGTGCCCGCGACCACGACCGGCCAGGGGACGGCATCGCCGGCCGAACTCGCGGTACTGGAAGGTCCGCCGCAGACCGACATCCCGCGCGAACGATTGGACGCGTATATACAGCTCGGGAGACTCCAACCCTGGACACCCGAGCATGAGAGGTTGTCCGCCGACATAGCGAGACTCGACGCACTGGCCCACCGTTGGCTGACCCTGGAACTGGCCGCACTCGCCTTGGATCAGCAACTGGCCGCCCCGAATCTCTCGCCAGCCGCTGTCGCCGACCTGACCCGTCGGCGCGACGAGTTGAGTGCCGAAGTCGAACGCGTGGGCCGGGCGCTGGCTCCGAGGCAGACCGGCCCCGCCGCTCTACGCGGGACGCCGCCCGGCTCGCGCACCGACGAGATCATTCAGCCAGAAGAAGCGAGACTGGCGTTTCAGGTGGTCAACGACCGCTACGGTCGACAGGTAGTCACCATTCCCCCCGGTGCGCGGGACACGGCTCTCATCTACTCCCGCCGAGACATCGCGCAGGCAGTCGGTGACGAGAACCTGCATCAGCTCACCAGATGGACCGAGGCTTTCGACCTCGTCGACCAGATGCCCGCCAACGCGACCGCGCTCGTGCGATTGCTGTGGAACGGCGACTACGACACGGTCCTGGTATTGACGAAGGACGGCGACGGACCGGTTGTCGAGATCAGCCCTACCGTGGGCGAGATGCGGCCGATCGCCCGTACCACGGGCGCAGAGCGATTCGACCCGTTCCTCCGCAAAGTCTGGGTAGCCCTGTTCGATGAGAGCGGTGCGCTGATACCCCCACCGGAGTCGGCCCCAGGCGGCGGCGTTGCTCGCTCGACCGGGCCCAGCGCGCCAGGCCCGACGACGATCCCACCGGAGCCGGCCGAGGTGGATCCGGGCCGGCCGGTCGGCGCACCCAGGTGGCGGGATCATCACGAAGTCGATCTGACCTCGGCAGCCGGTGTGAGCGACCGGGGCGGGCGAACCGGCGAACAGCACAACGTGAACGAGGATTTCTTCGCGCTCGCGACGGCGGATGTCGGTGGGGAGCGGTGGACTCTGGCAGCGGTCGCCGACGGCGTATCCAGCCAGGGATACAGTGAAGAGGCATCGAAGGTAGCCGCCGAAGCAGCCGTGGCCGTTCTCCACGAGGAGGCTGTGCGTGTCGAACATGGTGGCGAGCCGGATCCTGAAGGAACCGCGAAAAGGGCACTCGAGGCCGCTCACAGTGCCGTTCGCAATCTGATATCGACGAAGTACGCTGGTTCCACTTCTCCGCCGGCCACCACACTGGTGCTGACCGTCGCTACCCCGACACAGCTCATCACCCTGTCGCGTGGCGATTCACCCGCCTTCTGGATCCCCCTCGACGGTGGCCCCGCGATCGAACTCACCGAGACCGACCCGGCCATCGTCGAGATGGCGGAAAGCCTCGGAATGACCGTTCACGCGCTGAGGCACTCCTGGCTCGCTTCGAATTTGACCAGCTATCTGGGTGACACCGAATTGGGTGACGTCCGATTCAGCGTCAGCGACGTTCCTGGAAACGGGTTTGTAGCACTGGTTTCCGACGGCGCCGTGAACATCTATTACGAAGACGAGTCGAGCGCGGACACCCCCGAACAGAAGATCGCCGACACGTTTCGACAGAAGCTGGCTGAATCGTCGGGCAGTCTTCTCGGCGCATCGAGATCGTTCGTGCAGCACGCCATCGACGAGGGCGAACACGACAACGTCACCGCTGTGCTGGTGAGTACCGCGTCCTCCGAGACCCCTGCCCCCTCGAGCCACCCCGAGCAGGCACGGCGCTCCGGGGGCGGCGGTCGGTCTCCTGGCCCGGTGGTGTCCTTCCAAGAAATCGATCCGTTCGCACCCGAGCCTCCCGCCCGCAAGCGTTCCCGGACATTGACAGGCATCCTCGGACCGGACGGACTCGATTGGGGCGTGCTCAACTACAAGAACCCCGTCACCGGCCGGCTTTCCGGGATGGACGAACCACCCGAGGAACCCACCGACAACAACTCACACCCGAACAGCGACCAGACCACACCACCGACCGACATCCGCGACAACACGGCCGATCCCACACCCGCCGTGGACAACCAGCCGACCGCCGCCGTCCTCGGCGCGGTACCGGAGTTCCGCCGGCCGAGCGATGCAGCGCTGGAGTTGTTCCAGCGGATTCTCGATGCGGAGCAGGCCGCTGATCCGCGGGCACAAGAACTGCGGGCCGAGGCGCAACGGCGCATCCCCGACGCCGGAGAGCGTGCTTACACCGAGCGTTACGCCGGCAATGAACGCAGGGCCGCGGCGTTGGCGGCGGAGCTGGGAATCACGCCGGAGCAGCTCCGGGCGGCGATGACCGAGGAGCTGCGACAGGCATTCAGCGGCGAGATCGTCATTCGCACCAGGCCCGGGACTCTGCTTCGCGTCCTCGGCAGCGGCAGATTCAAAACCATCTTCGAAACCGCGGGTCGAGGCATCATCGCGCGATCGGAAATGGAGCGCAGGGCGAAGATCGAGCAGGAGATGTTCGGATTCGCACTCGATCTCGCGGTGGAACTTCGGCCGGTATATGCGCGCGTTCGCACGACCCGTGGCTCGTGGGAGCACGAGGGCGATATGGCAGAAGAGCACGGCGGCGTGGACGTCGTACTCAAATCGACTGTGGCACCTCGAACAACGGCGAGCGTCGGCAGCCCATGGGGCGTGAAGGCCATCCCGAGCAGTGTCACCGATCCGCAGCCCGAATCGTTCGCGGCCACGCCGAGCAAGCATGGCGAACTCTCCTATTTCGGGCTCGAAGGCATCGGCCGCGACTATGCCGGGGAAAGGTTCATTCGCAACAGCTACATCGAGGCCCAGATCCACGGTGGTGTCACGGTCGCCGATATCGAACACGTGGTATTCCATCGAGGATCGCGGGACCAGGATCTACAGACAGATCTACAGGCGGCCTTGACCGAGGCCGGCATCCCTTGGTCGATGGCCTCCGATTATCGGAGCGAGCCGCGCGCGCTATCGAACGGTGAGCCACCACACCACTCCGATCCCCGCCCGGTCCCTCGACACCCGGGACCGGTCCGACCCGAGGACGCGATGGATGGCAGCCCTCGGAGGAAACCTCGGCGAATCAGTCCTCCCGGCCCGCTCACCGCCTTCGGCGACGACGTCGGGCTGGATGCCTGGGCACTCGAGAAGCCGGGACGGGACCGGCCCGAGCGGCTGGAGGAGCTGCGACGGGAGCTGACGGACGCCGAGGCGCGGCGCGAGCAAGCGCGCGCAGAGCGCGACGACATAGCCGATCTGCTGGAAGTCGATCCGGCCGCTCTTGCCGCGTTGACGCGCGAACGCGACGAGTTGCGCCGGGAACTGGGCATCCCCGAGGACGCGAACCCTGAGGAAGTGACCCAGCGCCTCGAGGCGGTGATCCTCGAGACGAGTAGCGCACCGGTGGATGACCGGTCACCGGAAGATGCGCGGCTGCTCCTGATCGCGGAGGAGCGGTATCCGCAGCTGAATACGGTGATCGAACAGTCCGCGCTGTTCGATACTTGGCACGCGCATGCCGAGCGCCTCGCGGACGCCGTCCGGGCGTATTCGAGGCGTGAGCAGGTGCGAGAGTTGCGTGACAACCTCGCGGCAGACACCGAGGAACTCTTCGATGGACTGACGCCGGATTCCCCGCTGGAACAGTTGAGGCGCAGGCTCGATGAAGTCCGCGAGGAACTGGGGATTCCGGCAGAGCTCGACCCTGATGACGTGGCCACACGGCTGGAACAGATGATCGCCCAGGCGACCCTGCCCGCAGAGGCGGATCGCGCCGGCGCAGTGCTGGAGTTCAGCACTCTGGTCGCGCACGCCGTTTCATTCCACGAGCTGAATGAGCAGGCCCAGCGTCTCGACAAGCTGGCCCATGACCATCTCGACAGATCCACGGTTGCGCATCAGGGCTCGGCAGTCGTCGCGGATGACGCTCACGATAGGGAAGCAAATCGTGACGCACACGTCAGGGCCATGGCGCCGGAACGGTTCGACACGCTTTCGGTCGAGGAAAAGCACTTCGCCGCGATCGCCGAGTTGTCTCCTGGCACGATTGTTTTCGAGAGCATAGAGGCGGCGATCGAGTTCGCGCGAAACCGCTGGAACTCGATTGTCGATGGACTCGACGAAAAGACGCTCCAGGCATTGCAATGGGCGAAGGATCCGACCTCCGGCCTGTTCGGATATGTGGCGATCAACGACTACGCCCGCACATCGGTAGCGGCGGACCGGGATGACCCGGATCGCGTGCGTCGTGTCGATCGGGCGACGCGGCTGATGCCGCTTCCCCAGGACATGATGATCATGGTCCCGCTCGATCCGGATCGCGTCGACGTCGAGAATCCCGCATCCCTGGTCGACGCGTCACTGCCGATCGCCAAATATGTTCCCGCAGAGATCGGCACCGTCCCGTCGAACCGGCTTCAAGACAGCAATATCGGTTTTCTGCTGGCGCGGAAAGGAACCCCGGCCCTATGGGTCGAGTCGGTGCCCGCCACCGGCAAACCCGAGCTCCTCATCGAAGTGCCAGGTGCTGTCAGAGTGACACATGCGTTCGCAGCCGAAGACACGCTGCGGGTATATGGCTACCTCGAACAGGCTCCCACCAGTGACGACGAACGAACACCCTCGGCGTCGGAAGAAACTCCGCCTCGAGACGTTGCGCGACCCGGAGAGGACGAACCGCACGCATCCGTGACCGGGGAACCACATTCAGCCACGGCTGAACGTGATGTGGCACGAAGGGCCGTGGCGGCGCGACTCGGAGTATCCCCGGAGTCGCTGGAAGATCCGGCAGTGCTGGTGAACGCGATCGACCGCGTCCAAGCCGAGTTGCGCCAACTGGATGAGCAAGGCTGGCATCGAGTGGCCACCCGTGAGCAACTCGCGCAGCTTCCCCAGTGGATCGGACGGCGCGTGGCAGTGGGCGTCGAGCGGGCGATGGCGAGCCGGGGGCTTGCCGAGTGGAGTGCGGTGTACCAGCGTTCCGACCTCTCGAACAGGGAGTTGGCCGACCTCCTCGGTGTGGACACGGTGCATGCGGACACGGACCCTACGACCGACGACCTGCTGTTCGAGTTGCGCCGACTGGGCCGCGAGGTGACCGCCGCGCCGGAGATCGCCGGTCTGGTCGACGCTGTGGCGCGATTGCTGGAACTGGAGTTCCGAGCCGATAGGGTGGCTGACCGTCTGGAGCGCCCGGTCGGCCGCCGGTCGGCTGTTCCCGGCGAGGTGGACATGCCGACCCCCGCCGAGATCGAACTGGCGGAGGGAGCGTTGGCCAGGGCGGAGCCGGGTGCGACCGCCGAGTGGATCATGCGACCCGACGACGTCCATAGGTACCGCAGCGTCTCGGGAGAGATCTCCAATTGGTGGCATGAGCTGGATCCGGACGAGCAAGCCGCGGTGATCAAGGTGTATCCGCGCGAGATCGGCTCTCGGGATCTGCTGTTTCCGCAATGGGCAGTGAACGAGGCGAACGAGCGATCCCTGAGATCTCTCGTGCAAACTTTGAGTTCACGACCGCCCGAAGACCTGAATGCCGCGCAGCGGCAACAGCTGCGGTATGCGACACGTTTGTGGGACGGCTTGGTACAGGCCGAACGCAGGGCGAACGCGGGAAACTACGCGTTCGGCGTGCCCCTGATGGCGTTCGACCCTACGGCGTTGGTGAGCCGGGTCGGGCTCCAACTGCAAGCTCCCGGCTTGACCTACAGCCGCTTCTGGCATGTGCGAGTGGGGCCCGACGACACGACCTGGGTCGACCAGCTCTTCGCACGTGGACCGGCCGAAGACGCCATGATGGTGGTCCCGGGCCGGCGTAGCGGCCGTCCGGTGTTCGAGCTGACGGTAGGCCCTCGCGGTGTGGATGGCGAGCGGCCGGCCGCCGCCGAAATGACGGATGCCGCGTTGGACGCGGGTCACGCGGTGGCCGAGTGGTTGCGTCTGCGCGCATGGCGCAGCGACGAGCAGATCGCGACGGTGCGGTCCGGTATCGCGGAGCGCGTATGGCACGCCCTCGCCGACAGCACCGGCGAGGTCCGCGTTACGGCGAGGACCACAGGGACGACGCACGGTGAGCGTGAGCTCCTCGTCGAGGTCATCGACAACAATCCGGAATCGCCTGCGATACACGACCTGGCGATTGTGCGAAAGGCCGACGCCAGCAGCCTCGCGCTACTCGAAGAGGGCAAAGGGATCTGGCTGCGGTTCGATGAATCGCTGATCCATCGTCTGCTGCCGCCCGGAGTCGAGGCTTACGAGATGCTCGGGGAGGCGCGTGTCCGGGATCTGGGCGGCGACGATCCGGGGTTCATGTCCGGGCGCCTCGCATTGGGACGTTTCGGAGTCTCCGCGTCCGCCGCGCCCGAATTCGAGGCTCAGTTCCGCCCCCGCGGTCCGCTGCCATGGCCGTCGGAAGTGGTCGGTGCCATCACCCCCTTGTACGCGGCGGACAACTACGCCGCCGCAGCGGTCGGCCCCGCCGCACACTTCCGGGCGATAGGCATAGGTGTCGGAGAGAACACGCCGTTCACTATGCGAGGCGTCGCTGGAGGGGAACCATTACCGTTCGTCACCGCCGATGAATGGACATGGCTGCAAAGTGCCGGGAACCCTGAATCGACGCACGACGGGGTGCACTTGGAACGGCTGTTGCGGGCCGTCAAAGACAGTGTCGGCGAAGCCACGGACGCCCTGATTCGGGAACCGATATCCGATACGGACATCAACGTCGAAATCGATCTGAACGCGGGCACGTTCCTGGCGCACCTGCCTGCCGACGGCCCGGATTTCATCGGGCCACCGGTAGAACTGGTCCGGGGCGGTTTCCATGTGCGGGACGGAATCGCGCTGGCTGTGGCTTGGATACCTTCCACGCCGCAAGCAGAACCGCCGCGAGAGGCCATGCAACCGGCGCCGCACTCGACCGGAGCGCCGACGCCGTGGAGCAATCGGGAGCAACGTGTCCGCGATTCCTCGAAACCGGATACGCCTCGCCCGGGCAGGTCGTCACCCTGGCAACGCACCGCATCATCCGAGCCCGGCGTCGCACTGTCCGCTGACCAGCGTGATTCGGCCCCCGCACCGACACCCTGGCGCAAAGCGACGTCGACCGACATGGCGTCGACCGGCCCCCACCACACGCCGACAACGAGCAAACGAGACACGCAGCCCTTGGATGGCGATGTGGATTCCCCCTGTGTGGTGGGTGCATTCGCGGATGCCTGGCAACTCGGGTTCGACGTGCAACGACCGGTGGACGTGGACGGGCCTGTTCCGGCTGCGGCGGTGTCCTGGCTGGCTGGGGCGCACCACGAGCGGTTCGATGGCGGGCTCGCCGAAGTGACGCAGCTCCTTGCCGATCTGGGGGCCGGTGCGGGAATGCTGGTGAATGCCCGCCCGGTCGGTGCGACGATCGGGCATCTGTTCCTGCTGCACAACGACGGTGAGCAGATCTGGATCCACGACCGGCAGGCAGCGGAGCCGAAGACGGTGTTCGATCCCGAGAATCCGCCCTTCGCGACGCAAACCACCCATGCTCTGGTGCTGACCCGCCGGGACGGCGGCAGCACGCTGGAGTCGCGGCAGCGGCAACTGGGCGAAGATATCGTTCCCGCCGACCCGGACATGGCCCGTGGGCGAGCCCTACGCCCACTCGATGCCGGTGCCCTCCCCCGCGACGACCACGGCGCCGAACCGTCGACCATCACGACGCCGATTTCGCGCGGCACACCGAGCGACACGACATTGCGGTTGTTGCACCGCTATCTCGATGCGGTGGACGCCGCCGACGGACAGGCGCAAGAACTGCTCATGGAGGTCGAGCAGCGCATTCCTGATGCCGGAGAAAGGGCCTATGCCAGGCGTTTCGCCGAAAACGAGCGTCGCGGGGGCGCACTGGCGGCGGTCGAGGCCGCGGCCTCGGCAGCTCTGGACGCGGCCGCCCGAGGGGCCCACCATGAGCTCTATCGGCTGCGCCATGCCATCCGGCAACTCGGCAACCCCGACTACGAGCAGTTCCTCGAACACCGTTTCGTGCAGGGTATGACGGTCGCCGAGGCGACGGCCGCGATCAGCGGCGATCGTTCGGCGGAGGCCGCGAAGTCACTGCGGCGCCGCGCGGTGCACGCCCTCGCCAGAATGCTCCCGATCACCCCGCCGGAGCTACTGGAGAAGCTCGAGGCAGCCGCAACGAGGACGAGACCAGCGGACGATGCGGAGCGGATCGGTTGGGAAAGCGCCCTGACCCAGAGGTTGCGCGCGGTGATCCTGTCCGGTCAGCTGCGCGAGGGCCGCTGGCTGCCCCAGGCCAACGCGCTTGCCGAGCATCTGGGTATACCGTCTAAAACCCCTGTGGGGAACACGTATCAGCAGCTCTCCGATGAGGGCTACCTGGTGGTGAAGAAAGGCGTTGGAGCGACAATCGCTCGCCGCTCCCAATGGCCCAGCGCACCGGCACCGGAGAACACCGTGGTTACTCCCGGCGAGTTGCTGGAACTCGTCACCGGCGAGTCGTCGATGAAGGATTTGGCTCAGGCGGCCGGGGGTGATTGGCGTGCCGCAGTCACATCCGCGTTGCGCCGAGCGATTTTGTCCGGCCAACTCCCGCCGGGCCGGTTGCTGCCCGCCTCCGCGGAACTCGGTAGGCATCTCAAAATGTCGAAAAGCACCGTGGAGAGAATCTATCGACAGTTGAGCACCGAGGGGTATGTGGTCGGCAAGTTCGGGGTCGGCACCACGGTCGCGAGTCGACCGGTCACTGACGACGCGCAGCTCGCCCAGCCCGCCGCTTCCCCGGTCCCCCCTCCGAACGAGTCGACTCCGCATCCTGCGCCGACCAGAGGACACGGCCTGTCCGATCTCGACATCGAAGTGCTCGAGCTGACCGCGAAAGGCCTCTCCGCCAGAGAGATCGAAGAGGTCGCCGATATCACCCGGAGCAAGGTCAAATACAGCTTCGAACGCATTCGGCTCAAGCTCGGCGTCAGCGGTGATCAAGCGGAGATCGTGGCGGTAGCCCGGCAAAGACGAATCATCGGTGACGACGATCAGCCCGCGCAGAGCGCAACCACAGCACCTTCGGTCACGGACAGCCCACCGGCTTCGGCGAGCCGCGCGGGCCGGACACCGACGTCCGAGGAGACACCGCAGGAGCCGACCGACTCACGCGACCGAACCGGATCACAGCGAGCCGCGAGGCCCACCGGCCTCATCGGGCACACAAGCGTCCCTCCCTGGGAGGACATCGACGGCGCCGGTGCGCTCTCGGACGGCGCCCCCTCGAACCTCGGGAAGCGGCCACAGATCCGCAGGCGGATACAAGAGCTCAGCGAACTGCACATAGATGGTGGTGGTTGGGTTCCGGGGAGAGGACAACAGCACGAGTACGGCGACGGAGCAGCGCAGCAGGACCACGATGGGTTCAGCTATTCCGACCTGCGCTTCGACCCTGATCCGGACGAGTCTGCTGCTGCCGCCGTACGAGATCTGCCTGCGAACGCGAAGCCTTCGAATCCGGATCTGACGCTGGATTTCTTTCCCCTCTACGCATCCGGCGGTCTGCGCACCGAGGAGGACTTGGAGGCGGTCGCGACGGCGGTCGGTGACATGATGCGCGAGCGCGGCTGGCAAGACCGGAGTCAGATCGAAGCCGCATCCGAGCTGGTGCGCGGTGCTGGGCGCAACGCGATGACGTACATGGAGCGCTACACCCGCTCGCTGCAACGGCGGGGCGTCGAGTGGTACGACGAACAGACAGCCGTGCAGGACATGAAGGCTCGGCTCATACTGCGGATGTCCGAACAGGCCGATGCCCGATCGCTCCACGTGTCGATCGACGTCGACCAATACCGTCCCGAACGGTTCCCCGACATCGAGAGGGCCACGTGGCACGCGCCGCTGTTCAGCCATGCCGAGATAGGGGCCGAGGTGCGGGGATTGCTCGACCCGGCCACCGTGTCGGGTGTCGAGCAATGGGGAGAGGTCTGGGCTCGATTCGACGAGCCGCGGGCGGAAACCAGCGGCGACAGCGTCATCGAGCCGCCGCCCGAGGGCGACCTGGAAGCGAAGGCTCGTATCGTTCGAAAACTGTACGACGATCACCACATCCGCTTCTCGGGATGGGCGGATTCGGTCGTCACAGTACAAGCCGTCGAGTCCGTCGACCGTGCGCTACGAGACCGGATCGCGGAATACGGCGACCGGTTTGCTCTGCGGTACTTCAGGTTCGACGACGGTATCCCGGGCTTCGGCCTGACCCAGAGCTTCGGCACCACAACTTCCGATACCAAGGACTATTACGTAACCGTCACCCTCAACAAGAAGATTCTCACCGATCCGGAGTTCGCGCGGGCGTGGGCGGAACAGGTCGCGGACCACCGTTGGGCGGAGTCGGCCGAGGACATGATCTACGAGTTGACCCACCACGAGTTCATCCACGTCGTAGCGGACGAGGGTAACTGGCGGGTCCATCACCTCGCACTGGCGATGTTGCGGGCGGCCTACAAGCTCTATCGTGAACTGGATCTGATACCGGCCGATGTCGGGTACTCCGATTGGCTCGCCCTGCTACCCCACTATTCCCTGCTGACGTTCACGGACCCCGTGACGGACATTTTCGACCCGGTCGAGGGCGTGGCGGAAGGGGCCAGGGCCGGTGCGGTCGAATCATCCTTGCCGTTGACCCATCCCGCGCGAGTGCTGCATTGGCTGACGGTGACACGGGACGGGTCGTCACCGGCAGAGTTCTTGGCGCGATGGGCACAGCGGCAAGCATCCGGCGATCCGGACATATCGCTGCTGTTGCAGGACTTCCGCGACGTCACCGGCCGCGACGACATCGCGATACCGTCCCGCCTTCGTCCGGAAGTCACGACAATCGAGGCCCTGGCAGCCGCGACCGGCGGACAACCGCAGCACTTCGCCGATGCCGGTGAGATCGCGGCCTGGTTACGGGCGTGGGACGAGACGCCGGGCAATCGAGGCGACGGTGTCTCGGCGCTTGTCGTCCTGCCGGGACAAGATCCCTACCTGCTGGTGCGCCGCACCGCGCCGGACGGGCCGACGCGGATCGAGCTGCGCAATCCGATCGAGCACCTGCTTCATGCCAATCACGTTCCCTCCACGGGATCGCCGAGACCGCCCGCCGCGCGAGCGATGTTCTTCGACAAGACCGGCGCGGCGATCACCGTGCCCCTCGACCCGGCAGCGGAGAAGGAAGGCAACGAGTCCGAACCGCTCGCGGAGGAACACGCTCGGCCGCGGGCTTCCGCGACCGAGGTCGACGGCAGGCATCTCGACCTCGATGTCGACCCCGCCGTAGCGGCCGGCCTCGCCCCCGAGCGCTTCCAGCATCCCGCAGGCAGGCGCAGGTTCGGGATCATTCCCCCTGACGCCCATCTCGCATTCCACCACAACCCCGAAAATGGCCGGGCTTGGGGCGAACACGAACCCCGACCGGAACATCGACAAACTCCGAACCACGCCGAGCCAGCCCGCGCGACAAACACCGACAGCGATCCGGCGAACACTTCTGATCCGGCGAACAGTTCCGATCCCGCTCCGACGGCCTCCACAGAACCCGAGCCGGCCATCACGC
Organism: Nocardia sp. NPDC057455; assembly: GCF_042802775.1. Lineage (NCBI taxonomy): Bacteria > Bacillati > Actinomycetota > Actinomycetes > Mycobacteriales > Nocardiaceae > Nocardia > Nocardia sp. NPDC057455. The sequence continues at coordinate 15,672 of NZ_JBHVDM010000020.1, forward strand.
CGGAGCGGCTTCGTCTCACACCCGAGCACACCGCCGCACTGTCCGGTGCGCTGGCCGAACGCGATCAGGCGGTCGCAGAGGTCATAACCCAGGTGCGCGACCTGGAGAACGCACTTGCGCCGTTGATCAATGATGCGGCAAGGGTGGACATTGCATCACTGATCGGCATCCACGCAGAGCTGAACGCGTTCCTGGATCAGCGAATGTCCGCGTACCCCGAGACGGCGAAGCAACAGGATCGGGTGATCGCGACACTGCGGGAAATCACTGCTCGCGACCATCTCACCGACAGCGATATCCAGGTGCTGGCCGAGATTGTCGCGGTGAAGCGGAGCGGATTGTCCGCCCTGTATCCCGGGGCGAAGGAGCGATACTCCGAAGCTTTACGTGCCGCGGCTCGGGATCGGCTCACGGAACTGCTTTCCGATCGGCCTTCGGCCATTCAAATAGAAAGAGCCATCGCAACGCTGCAATCCGGACTCAGGGACCGGGCCGAGAGTGTGCAGCGGGCGTGGTACTCCAGCCGCAGCTCGAACTGGACGATACAGCGCCTGCTCGACACCATCGGTTCCATGCGGTCTGCTGTTCCGACTGCGCGGCAGCAGATCACCGACGGATGGCACGCTATCGCGGACGATACGTTGGCGCCGCTGCTCTCGGAACTCAATCGGGGCCTGCGCAGCCGGGACGAAGTGCTCGATGCCATAACCAGCGTCGTTACCGCGCCCCGATACGTCGGCAACGTCATTGCTGACGCGCTGCGTTCGGCGGAACAGTCCGCCGCGCTCATCTACGCCGAATCCTCGGTGCGGGGGTTCTTGTGGCGTGAGCAAGACACACAGACGATCGCCGTATTCGAAGACGCGATAGCACGGGTGCGCACGCTGGCACATCTCCCGGCGACCGCTCATGATCTGTCCGCCGCGGTAGCGAAGGGGGTGTCCGAGCGCCGGTCCGACTTCGGATGGTACGTGGACCCGGCCGACACACTGTATCTGCACTTCACACCGCGTATCAGCGCCATCGCCGCAGACGGCCTGATCCGCTCGGGCGCGCACGACGATATTCACAACACCGCCAACGCGCGCGCATCCGACGGGGTGCACTTCATCAAGCCAGGCGATTGGCGGGGCACAGAGACGTTCGGCGACTACATCGGTTACGCCGGGCGGCTGCGCGATGACAACGGAACCCGCATGCCCGATTCGCTCGGTGCCATCATCGTCATGCCGCTGGGTGCGATCATGGCGGCGACACCATTGCGCACCGAGTTCAAGACGACCGATGAGAACGACGGTCATCTGGCCAGCGACGCGGTTTTCCGGCCCCTGGATGGGAGTCCGTATTATGCCTATTCGCTCGATGACGCCTACATCATTCCTTGCTACACCGAGATTCAGGTGCCGTGGGAGCAGTATTCGGTCGTCGATCCCGAAACCGGCGACCTCCGTCCCCGTCCAGTCGCAGATCCCATCCGCGACGCGTTCCGCCGTGCCGGATACGACGAAGCGTGGATCGAACGACATGTCATCGACCTACCCGAAGAAATCCCTGTCCCGGGTCCGCATCACATATACGGGCAGGACGAACACGACCGCGCGCGGGATCTGATCCGGCAGGCCCAGGACGAGATCAGACGACGAGTGGCCGAGGACGGGGTGTATACCGATCGGTTCGTAGTGCCGCTGGCCACGAAGCATAAGCGCGGGTTCGAGCACGTCGATATGCATGGCACGACGCGAAGCGGCAGACTTTCGGACGAAGACCTGGCCATCGAGCGCCTGATCATCACCGATAGGTATTCGACCCGCGAATCGGGCAGCGAGCACAAACAACCCGCACCGCGACGGGTTGCCGGCCCCGCAGCGCCGCTGGGGGCTATGAACGTTCCCGACCTCGAAGACCCCTTCGGCGACCTCGGCAGAGCCTGGGATCACGGCGGTCCGGGACCGAGGCGAGTGGACAAGCTCGCGCAATTCGATGCGGTCGGCGGCGGCTGGCCTCGCGCGGGCGGGCCCGAACCGAGGGGAACATCCGAAGCTGAGTCGCCGCGCCGGGCGAAATACCAGACAGTGACGCTGGCGTCCACCGCCCTCGAAGAGTCCGATGATGACGATGCGGATTTGGACCTCATCCGGCCGACAGTGGACTCTCGCGGGTGGTTCCGCGGGGCTGACGGGGAGCCCTACCACACCGCCGGTTCTCAGGGTGACCCGTTCTTGCTACTCGCCACCGGAGAATTCGTCACGGCGGACGCGAGTCATGCGTTCCTGCTCAGTGCGTTCCTCGCGCAAGGTGGATCGCTGGACGAAATCAGTGGTTTCGGTACATGGACGATCAGCGGCCGACTGAAGAAACTCGACACCTTCTCCCAGGGTTTCGAGGAGTGGAACGGCGACCCGATGATTCCGGCGCAGATCCTCGACGCATTGTACGAAAGCGGGGCCGATCTCAGCAGGTTTGAGCCCGACGAACAGTTCGGTTCCGAGCACCAAGGCCTGCTGTGGCGAGGTCGAGCGGCAGAGATACCGGTCGGCGACGTGGTCGGCCACCGTGGCGATGCCTTCGAACTGCTTTCCGGCTACGGGGTCGCCACGGACAGCGAGGGCAACCGCATCGTCTTCTGGGTCGATCTTTCCAGCTGGGAGTCGGCAACCGACGGCGAGTCGATCACACTGATCGTCAATTCCGTTCGACGCGAGCCCGTCCCGGTCAGGATCGAGCTGACTCCACATGGCGAGTTCGTCACAGCGCGAGGCGTTGTCGAAGTGGGACGGGAGCAAAAGTCGGTCGCTGCGGTGATGGGCCTTCTACACGAGAAGCTGACATCCTGGCTGGCTGAATCCGGCGCCGCCTGGGCGGCGGGAAGTGACACCGCATCATCGGAACACGCATCCCGCCCAGCCGCTCGATCTGCCTCCATCGCGACAACGCAACGGACGGAACTGATTGTTCGCGCCGATCCAGAGGATGCAGGTAGGTCACGAAGGGCGGCATCCGAAACACAGGCAGCGCCGGAGACCGCTGCAGCCTGGCTGGCCGAACAACTTTCCGGCTGGCCTATCGAGCAAACCGATCTCGCGTCCGCCACGCTGAAGGAGATGGTCACGGATGCGGTGCGGCAGCGCCGTGGCAGGGTCCATGTCGCGGTGGAGACGAACGATGAGTCACTTCGTGTCACCCTGCGCGACACGCATGCCGCCTCGACACCTCGAAACGGAATCACCAGCCGATCCGGGCTCGCACTCTTCCCTGGCGCTGGTACCGCCGACGGTCCTTATCGGCTGCCCCGGGCCGGCATCGAGCTCTACAAACGCGACGGGGACGGCTGGCACCAGGCGGTATGGTTCGAAATTTCGAGACCGCACAAGGGCCTAACCGCGGACAAGGACCGCAGCGAAACCATCCAGGATCCACCGCGCGGACTACCCCACGACGACCGCATCGGCGACCATGATCATCCTGGAGCACGGGACGCTTCCGGGCCGATCAATCCAAGCATCGAACAACAGGGTGGACTCACGCCGGAGACCGGCAAAATCGTTCTCGACGAGATAATTCGGTACGAAGAGGACAATCTCGTTCAGGCCACCCAACGGTTGATCGGACCGGAACCCACGGTCGAGCACTTCCTCGTGGACCAGCTTCTCCTGTGGCCGTACGCGCTGCTGGAACTCGGTGCGGACGCGACGCCCGAATGGCTGATCACGCCCGGCAAACGCCCACCGGGAACCGACCTCGCGTCGTGGTGGAACGACCGGCTGACACCGGCCTTGCGGGCGGCGATGATCCAGGCCTTCCCGTCCGAGGTCCTGGCGATGAATACCGCGCATTCGGCGGAGACCGTGGAGGCCGCCCATCAGCGACGGATGACGCTGCTCGAATACTCGGGGGATACCCAGACCTCGGTAGGGCAGGCCCCCACCGACTCCGCCCGGAGCCGGTCAGCCGCCCCTCAGACGGCGGATGGCGCTGTTGACCCAGTCTGCGCGGTAGGGGCGTTCGCGGATGCCCGGGACCTCGGATTCGACGTCCAACAACCTACGGACGTCACCGGACCGGTTCCCCCAGCAGCGGTGGCCTGGCTGGCCGGAGCACACCACCAGCGCTTCGACGGCGGACTCGCCGAAGTAGCGCGACTGCTGACCCGTCAGGGAACCGGCGCGGGAATGCTCGTGAACGCCCGCCCCGTCGGCGCCGCGATCGGACACCTCTTTTTGATGCACAACGACGGCAAACAGATCTGGATCCACGACCGGCAGGCACAACAACCGAAAAAGGTATTCGACCCGGAAAAACCACCGTTCGCGGCGCGAACCACACACGCGCTGGCACTGACCCGCCGCGATAGCGGCAGCACGCTGGTATCGAGACAACAGCAACTGGGCGAAAACAACCCGCACGCCGACCCCGACATGGCACGCGGGCGCGCCCTGCGACCAGCCGACGCCGGCGCATTACCTCCCGACAACGAGGCGTTTTCCCGGGCGCCCGATGAAGACTCGATGGTGGCCCGGACCCGGCCGGCGATCGACAAGAACGCATTGCCCAAGGTCAAAGCGGCATTCGAAGCCGCGCTCGCCGCGGTGGACGAGGGCGACGATACGAAGCTCGAACAATTGCAGGCAGCCATCCGCCGGATCCGCAACGAGGACCAACGGACGATTCTCGAGCTCAGGTACCTCCAGCATCTGACCTTCGCTGAGATCGGCGATGAAACCGGCGGATACCGTAGCGAGAACGCGACCAAGCACTTGCACCACCGCGGTGTACAAGCGTTGGCCAAGATTCTCGACGAAGAGGCTGATCCGGAAACCAAACGGCTGACTCCCGCCGAAGTGCTCGAGGTCTTCGCCGTGACGTGGACGGATGAGGAACCGGCACCGAGTGGCGCCCGCGAGCGGCGGAACACGATGGTCGCCAAGTTACGCCGGGCGATCCGTTCGGGGCGATTGGCCGAGGGGCGAACGCTGCCTCCTGCGAGCGACCTCGCGGCACAGCTGGGCACGTCGTCGGCATCCGCCGTGGCGGCCGCTTACCAGCAGTTGGGCGCCGAAGGGTATCTGGTCAGCCGCAGGAAGGCAGGCACCCGGATCACGAGTCGAGATAAGTGGCCCGTGCAGGCATCCGCCGCCCCCGCGGCCGATCCCATCGAAGCGGGAGCTACGAACACGGGTTCGCTCCGGTCCGTAGTGCCGCGCGACGTGGTCACCGCCGAAGTCGTCGGGAACGAACACAGCTCCGCACTGAATCTCCGACGCTCCATGGACCGTGCGTTGCAGGCTCTAGGCCATATCGGGGTATCGATCCCGATAGGACCGAACGGCGAACCACAGCCGCCCGAAGTGTTGGTCGTAGCCACCGTGCAGACAAAAAACTTCACCGGCGTTGCCCTCGGCGAGGCGCGAACGATTCGAGCCATCGGTCTCGACGCGAAGCCACATGTCACCCTTCGGACCGACCTGATGCTCAGGACGACACAGCGGGAAGAGCGCTCTCGCATGCGCGAGCTGATGCACACGCTCCCGGCAGTGCACTGGGATCAGGTGCACATCTGCGCCAAGGAGAACGTCCTCGACCTGCATCGGAAGCTGACCGGACACCAGTTGAGGCACAACCAGGTCGAAGTCACCTTCCACCCAGATACCGACGACGGAACGACCGGGACGTTCCAGGCGCAATTGCCGGTCGACGCTTCGGCGGCGGTCAACCCGATGTACCAGGGCCGCTTCCACATACAGAACGGCACGGTTGTCACCGCGATCACGCTGCGAAACGGCGGTGACGCAGGCGAACGGGCAGACGGCCCGGATGCTGCCGCGGACGGCGGTCCTTTCGGCCGTGGCGACCAATCCGTTTCGGCGACAGCCGGACCTACGCCAACAGACAACGAGCGGATGATCAGCATCGGCGGTCACGATGCCGACTCGGACGCGCTGTCGGCGCTGGATCTTGTCTCGGTGACGAGCACGCAGCTGATCGAGCTGCTGGACAGCGGCCGGATCACGAGCGTGCAATTGACCCGGCTATGTCTCTCACGCATCGAAGTGCTTTCGGCATTGAACGCGGTGATCGGCATCAATCCGCAGGCACTCGAGGAAGCTGCCCGTGCAGATGAACTCCGGCGGAGCGGCGCCGCGCACGGCCCACTGTTGGGGGTGCCGGTCCTGATCAAAGGCAACATCGACATCGCGGGCATGCCGACCACCGCGGGCTCGGTGGCTCTGGCGGACTCGTACCCCGCCACGGACGCCACGCTGGTGACGCAATTGCGTAAGGCGGGCGCGGTGATCCTCGGCCATGGCAACCTCAATGAGTTCGCGTTCTATCTGAGCAGCACGTTGCCTCCTGGATACAGCTCCTATGGCGGTCAGGTCCGCAATCCGATCGACTCGTCTCTGACACCGGGGGGCTCCAGCTCAGGATCTGCTGTCGGTGTCGCGGGCGGGCTTGTGCCGCTCGCCATCGGCACTCAAACAACCGGGTCGGTGTTGGGCCCGGCCAACTGGAACTCGATTGTCGGACTCAAACCCACCGTCGGTGCTGTGTCCCGCGCGGGCGTCGTACCCATCGCCACCACCCGTGATACGCCAGGAGCGATCAGTCCGGACGTCACCGGAGCCGCGATGTTGTTGACGGCGCTCGTCGGCGTCGATCCACAAGACCCCGCCACCGCACACAATCCCTTGGTGGGCCACGATTTCACCGCGGACCTGAATCCGGAAGCCCTCCGCGGTGCCCGGATCGGCGTTATGGCGTTGGGAATCCCGTCAGAGGATTCCGCGCAGCGCCCCTTGTGGGAAGCGGCGCTGAATACGTTGAAGGCCCAGGGCGCAACCCTGATCACCGTCGACCTGGACACCTCACACAGCTTCACCGGCAGCGACCCGAACTGGTCGAGTGTGTTCTCCTACGAATTCAAGCGGGATCTGAACGCATACCTTTCGCTGCTGCCCGCAAACACGCCGATGAAGAACCTGGCCGACATCATCGCCTACAACAATGCCCATGCCGACAAAGCGCTGAAGTACGGCCAAGACCTCGCCCTCGCTGCGCAGGCGATGGATCTCGCCCCGGACAGCATCGACACGGCGAAATACCGCGCAGACCTCCAGTTGGACCTCGCCGAAAGCAAAACCCGGATGGACGCGGTGATGGCCGAGCACGACCTCACCGCACTGGTATCCGCGTACGACTACGGAACGATCATGGGCGATAAGGCCGGATACCCAGCCATCATCGTCCCCGCGGGCCGCACTCCGGCCGACCCGGACCATCCAGCCGGAGAGCACGTCAGTGTGAGCTTCCGGGCCGCGGCATGGAGCGAACCGACGCTGGTCGGCTACGCCTACGCATTCGAGCAAGCCCACGCGGTGCAACGACCGCGGCCCCAGTTCGCGGATCAGTTGTACCACCAGTGGTCAGCTGAGAACAAGGAAACGACGGTGGCCACCGGACGCGTCACCGATTCCCACGAACCGATCGACCGGCAACGATCCGCAACGGTCGACGATGAAACGGATGCAGGGCGGGGACCCGTGGCGGCCGATGGCACCGCCGACCCGATTCGCAGGCCTGCCGCTGCCTCGCGCGTCGGCCTGATCGGCGGCGTTCCCGACCTCGTCGATCCATTCGACGAACGCGGCAAACCATGGGACCGTGGCGGTCCGATTCCCAGACACGAACGAATGAACAGGCTCGTGGAACCCCGCGCGGACGGCGGTGGATTCGCCCGCGGTCCGGAGAAAGACCATCCGGCGACGGCTGCCCCCGTGACCCCACCCGAAACCGCGGAACAGCCCGGATGGCGACCACGGCGGATGGGGGTCGAGGTCGAACTGGGGCGACGGCTCTACCACCTGCCGAAAACCAGGGAAGTGACGGTCGCGGTACTGGACCGGTTGTGGAAGGTACTGGCAGCCCTGCACCCGGAGGCCACTCCTGAGGAGATCGATTCCGCCTTCTACGCACCGGAAAACCGACTGTGGGGCGGCATGGTCGAGCGTTCGGTGTCGTTGCGGGAACTGCGGCGTGACGGTAATCCTCGCGAGTTGATGTCGGCTGTGCTGAACGCGATGATCCGCAACGCGCAGCTGGGAGAAGCCGCCGCCGGCACGACGCTGGACGAGGGTTTGGCGAAACTGCTGAATGAGCCCGGCTGGGAGAGGAAGGCGGCCGAACTGGGGCTGGATGTCGCCGCCCTGAGCGACGTGCGGGCATCGGTCCTGCGGAACGAAACGACCGTCACGGCACTCGATTTGCGCGACGTGAGCCATGCGGTGCTGGACAGCACCGCGGCACGTGACGCTTTCGACGAGTACGAACTGCGCGGCGAGGCGAGCAAGGAACGGACGCTCGACATGATGCTGCGCAGGCACCTGACGGTCCAGGACTGGGCGCTGCTGGGAATGCCACTGTCGCAGCGAGAATTGGAGGCGGTCCCCGGCGAACTGCACGCGTTGCGCATCGACCGGCTCGATCCGGACGCGACGCTTCCCCGGCGCCGAGGCCGGGTAGATGTGGAGGAGCTGGAAGCCACACTGAAGGCCGAGGATGACAAGGTCAGCCACGTACTACCGCTCTACCGCTATGACGACAACGGCCGACGCGTCCGAGATGACGCTGGGAACGCCCTGGTGGAGGCCGTGCTCGTCTACCGTGACGAGGGAGTGGTGGATGCCGCGACGGCGCTGGCGCTCGACCCCGATCGCTATGCCGTTCCCCTGACCTGGCGACCCGGCGTGGCGCTCGTCGAATTCGAACCGGACAGCCCCTGGTTCCGTACGGTCGCCGTCGAGCGCGGCATTCCACTGGCCGCCGGAATCTCGGGCAGCGCGGCTCGTTTGATGTCGCGCTTCGAATGGCTCGGCCTGCCGGAAGAGTGGAAAGACGCCTTCCAGGGCGCGGTGGCGGCGTTCATGATCCCGCACCACCACACGCTGTACGAAACCGAGTTGGGCATGCGGATGGTCGGCCCCGGAATGGTGGCCGAGTCCGTCTTCCCCACTCGCGGCGGCGACCCGGAGGCTCTCTTCGGAGCCGCACGCGAGTTGGGGCGGGATTCCCCTCCCGGGGCGGAAGTGAGCAGGCGCGAGGAGAAAGCCGAAACGCATTCGCTGCCGGAGCGGGTGCGGGGAGAGCCGACGGCGTCGGTGCTTGCGGATACTGCCGAACCCGGACAGGGATTGGTTGTGGAGGCGGTCCCCCACACAGAGCTCACGGCCGCGCTCTCGGCGTACGGCGACACCGGCGACGGATGGACAGGCGCGGACAGCACGTACTCACGGCGCTTGCCGGACGGTCGGCATCTGTGGATGTTCTCCGACACGTTCCTCGGCACCGTGCATCCCGACGGGTCGAGGCCCGCGACGAGCCCGATGGTGAAGAACACGTTCGTCGTGGACGACCGAGGCCGGATGTCGACCGTTCACGGTGGGACGGCCGACGCCCCAACAGCTGTGGTGCCCTCCCCCAAGGGACAAATGCTCTGGGTGGGAGGCGGATACGTCACAGGAAACGTCCTCAACATCATGCTGGTTCGGTTCGTCAACAACGACCCGGACGACCTGATGTGGGGTCTCACGTGGGACGAGAACGTACTCGCCGGATTCGACGCCGACGACCTCAGCCTGATCGATCTCACCCCGATGCCCTCGCAGGCAGGAGTCATGTGGTCGGCGTGGTTGGACTACGACGGCACCCACACCTACGTCTACGGCACCGAGGAATCGGGCAGCGACAAGTACATGCACGTGGCCCGGGTCTCCGGTGATGACCTTCGTGCGCGATGGGAGTTCTTCGACGGCGAAGGTTGGACGCCGAACGAAAACGATTCCGCCCGCATCATGCCCGGCGTAGCCAACGAATACAGCGTGACCCGATGGCGCGACCGTTACCTGCTGATCACCCAAGACACCACGGCCGCCTTCAGCCGAGAGATCTGGGCCTATCTGTCGGATTCGCCCACCGGCCCCTTCACCTCGCCGACCTTGGTGTACCGAGCGCCCGAGGCCGGCGCCACCGGATCCTTCGGCGACCCGAACGTATACGCCTACAACGCACACGAACATCCCGACCTGCGGTCCGGGGACACGCTGATCGTCAGCTACAACGTGAACAGCCTCGACTTCGAGGGCGTCGTCGGCGACGTGTCGAAGTACCGACCACGGTTCGTCACCGTGCGATTGAACCCAGGATTCGGGTCTCCCAGCACAGACGCGGCCGAGCACACACCCGGGCCGGAGCACGGGTCGACACCGAAGGGCATCCCGCACCAGGCCCCCGCCGGGCCGATCACCGCATCGCAGTCTCCGTCGACCGCCGCGGCACAGTCCGCAGCTCAGACCACCGCGAGCAACCCTGATACGACCCGCGGACGCCGCGAGGCAAGAGACCAGCCCGGTGACAGTCCAGCGGCGGAGGAATCGGTCCGTACCGCGATCGAAGAGGTAGCGCCCCGGTGGCCGATCACCGCACGGACGGCTGCGTCCGAGATAGCCGCGGCTGTGGTGGCCGACGCCGCTCGGCACGGGGCCGCCCGGACAGCCGTCGTGGCGCCGCACGCCGACGTACTGCGGGTCACCGTCGAACACGAGGGCGCCGCCGACCTGTCCCCGGAACTTCTGCGGACGTTGGAGACCGGCGCCACCAGCTGGCGGGCCGAGTCGTACCACACCACCCGCCGGGTGCTCTTCGAATTCCACCTCCGGGGCGATTCGGTGGGCGTGCCCGAACGCGCCGGCGCCGACCCCACAGACGATCCGGTCGTGGGTTCCCGGGTCGTGCGGATCGGTCCGGTGGACGATGCGTCGGCCACGGTCCGCGCGTTGGCGTTCATCATGATCAGACCGGATGTCCCTTTCTGGAATCACATCGGACCGGCGGCGAACGAAGCGGCGGCGCTGGCGGAGACGCTGGTGCGGGAAGTGGGCCAGGGCGGCCGGGGGGCGACCGCGACGGCGACTATCACCCGGTCCGGCCGGTGGGCCCTCGATGTCATCGAGGAGGCCGCCGACTCGCCGCGATCCGGCCGTACCGTCTTTCGGCCGAGCGAATATCGTCCTGCGAGCGACAGCATCGCCGAGATCCTCGATCGTGCAGTGGCTCCGGGCGCGACGACACGGGCCTCGGAGCCGGGGGCCGCGCCGGAGCGTCGCGATGTCGTGACCGATACCGCTGGGGACGATCCCCTCCGCCTCCTCACTTGGAATATCGCGGGTGCGCGCCGTTCGCGCTCCGCCGAGGCGTTCGACTATGTCGACGATCTGCCGTCTTTCGTCCGGGTATTGAGCGAGATCGGCGCGAAGGTCGCTTTCTTGCAGGAGTCGGAGGTCGGCCCGGACGGATCGAACGCACGGCAGTTGGCTGAGATGCACGGCTATCAGTACGTATACGAGACAGTGATGTGCCCGTCACACATGGATACGACCAAGGCGATCAGCCTTGCCGTGCTCAGCGATCGGCCGATCGAGGCCGCTGTCGACATACTGCTGCCTGCTACGGGCGTCGAGCTCGCACTCGGGGGTCGAGCACTGGAGCCGGACGAGCAGTTCGACCGGTACGCGCAAGCCGTCCGGATCGCCGGCACCTGGTTCGTGAATCTCCACCCCACGCCCCTGGGTTTCTTCGGCCGTAGCTACGAGGAGCACCAGGACGTCGAAGGCGCGGCGCATGCCAGGGCGATCGAGCAGTTGCTGCACTCCCTGGCGGATGGCCTGCGGTCCCTGGCGGGTGGTCCGATCGTGTTGCTCGGCGACTTCAACACCGATGACCCTGGTTCGGTATATCGAGCGCTGATCGGCGCGTTGGGTCTCACCGCCGCGCTCGATCCGGCGACCGAGACCGTTCCCTGGGGCAGTGCGCCGGACCAAGTGATGACTTCCGCGGAATTCCGCAGGACCCGCGGCGACATCGTGGTCACCGAAACCGATCACTATCCGGTGGTGGTCGATCTGTCGGATGCCACCCCTGATTCCCCATCGTCGAGTGCGGTGCGCGTAAGCGCCGTAGCGAACGTGCATCCGGCGGGCCGGGGTTCGCCCAAGGCATCGAACCATCCGGAAGCCACTACCCAGCAGGCGCATTCAACTGCACCGCAGACCAATCCGTTCGACTCGCATCGAGTACCGGGGACGGGTCCCGCCGGGATGGCTCTGGACATCCCCGGACGAAAAGCCGGGGATCTATCGACAGTGCCGCCCCCACGCGGGCGATTCGACCCCGGCATGGTCCATGCTGCCGACCCTCGTCTGGGACCGGACGCCTGGGCGGTCGGTCGGGGCGGTCGCCGGCCGCAGCGACCACTAGATGCCCACGAACCAGCGGGGAACGCCTCGGGCAGTCAACCCGCCGCGCATCCGACGCCCGGGGACGAGATCGAAACGACCGACCACGATGAGAACCGATCTCGCCCCGCCGCACAGCCAGGTGCTCACGAGAACACCGGCGGCGGCATTCGTATAACTCCCGCCGGCCTGATCGTGCCCGCCGACCCGACCAACAGCTTGATCGTGCCCGCCGCGCATGTGATGCCCGCCGATCCGTCTCTGGAAGAACTCATGGAGCGGCTGCGTCCGTGGAAGGAGATCTTTCCCTACTTCTGGGAATTCCCGCTGCCTCGAGAGGGTGAGTTATCCGGCCGGGAGTGGATCGAAAGCAGCGAGCGAAAAGCTTGGATGAGGAGGCGAGCGATTCGCCGGACCCCGCTCTACGCGGGGGTCGACGCAGCCGTACGGTTGACGCTCGGAGCCGAGCGACTGCTCATGGCCCCCAACGCGACTCCTGGGCCCGCGACGATCCAGCAGCGACGGGTCATTCCGGGCCGCGGTGAAATCGATACCGAGAAGAAGCGGACCATGCACTCCGACGCGGAGGTACGCGAGGCTGATCGCGCCGACGTGGAGGAGATGACGGCCTTCGAGAAGTTCTGGAGGAGAGTGTCCGGGGACGAACTGCCCCAGACCAAGCAGATTCGCCAGGGAGAATTGGCCTACGTGGGGGGCCGCCTGCTACGTGCCGAGGGGCACAACCTCATGGTGGCGGGCAGTTATGCCGAAGGCTACAACCTCATGGTGGCGGGACGTGATCCCGTCCTCACTCCGGAGGAGTACGCATTGTGGCTGATGTTCAGCCACGACGCGCTGTGGACCGTCCACTATCCCGGCTGCCGAGAGCTGGAATCGCAATCCCCCGACTTCCTGCTGACGCGCTACCTGACGGTTGCCATATTCGACAAGATCGCCTCCAAGCCGCTCGAGGTGCAGTACTTGAATGATGTCGTCCGTCCGTACTTGCGCCGTCAGGGTGCGGCAGCCGGCCGGGTATTGCTCCACGAACTATCCCATCACCTGCTGGATTCATGCCGATCCACCCTGGAGCAACTCGGCATGCGGGCACGAAAGGGCCTCGGCCGAAAGGTAGGAGTCGAGGTCGAGGAGCATCTGGACAACTGTGCGGCCTGCCGGGACTCCGCTGCCACTATCTCCAGAGCAAGCAGCATCGGTGGCCGCGACCCGATTGTCCCGCCCGCCCCCGCTGGAGACGGCGCCGCGAAGCACCACCCTGCCCGACCAGCCCGCGCTTCAGATACGACCAGCACGCACTCGCCCGCGCCACGGGATGGGACGCCATCGGACCACACCACTGCGCGACAGAGCCTCGACGAGCCCGCAGCAGGCAAGACAACCTCAGCGTCTCGTGACAACCCGACCGACCACGCCGTTGCCCGCGGCGCGCTCGACCAGCCGCTCTACGTGGCGGAACCCGCGCATACAGCGGCGACGGGTATCGGCGACGACTCGGACGAGTCCGACCTCGACGAAATAGTCTTCATGGTCGCTTTCGAGGCGATTTTTTTGGAGTTTCCCGCACTTCGAAACCTGCTTCCGGAACGGGAGTACCGGCACCTCGGCGGCGAGGAAGGCCAGGTGATGCCCTCCGAGATAGCCCGGGCGCTGCATGAGGCAGGGGTGCGATACGGCGAAAAGCGTTCGGGATCTCAAAAAGACGTCTATCTGATCAGCGACTACGCGGTGCTGATACCCAAGCCATCGCACGCATCGCTGGATTTCGTGCTCTGGCCGGACGAGGACCAGACGCTGCGGGCGATCGCGGAGGTGGCGCTGCCCGGCGAGCGGCTGCCGGTGCCACAGGTGCTGCACGTGGAGCGGAATGCCAACGGCCAGGTCACGTTCACGATCCAGCGGCGGATCTACGGCGAACCGGTGGATAATGTCTTCGGCAAGGAGCTACTCCCGGCCATGTCGACCTTGGTGCAGCTGTGCCGCCGCGTCCAGGTTCAGCGGGACTCGTTGCCGCGGCGCAAGGGCTCATTGCGGCTTCCCGCGAACTATCCGGAATCCGGCGACTCGGTGGGATTCTTCCGGATGATGATGGAATACCTCGAGCGCGTTCACCGGCACTACCGCGAACTCGAGCCGTATCGAGTCGCGTTCGACGAATTGGGGCTCTCCGAATCGCTGGTCGAAAGCCTCGAGCAAGAGCTCAGCGGACTCCGCAACCAGCCGTTCCGCGTCCTCCACGCAGACATCACGACAGCCAACGTCTTGTGGACCGGCATGATCGTGGACCTCGGCCTGGCTCTGTACGGGCCACCGGATTACGAACTCGCAGTAGCCAAGCATCGGGCGCCCGGCGTGGTGGGCCGCGACAACATCCCCCACTACCTCCTGCCATACTTCAGTCTCCTCGACGTGATGAGGGTGCTGCTCGACACGATCCGCCTCGTCGACGAAGCGACCTCGCCCCATCCCGATGCCGGCCGGATCGAAGAAATGGGCATGAGCGTGGCCTTTGCGCTGGGCCGCCCCTACCAATTGCAGTATGGCCTTACTCGACCGATTCCAACGTATATCCAGGTCCGCGACCTCGCTGACCGGCTGGTACGGCAAACTGGGGCGCGCTCCGACGCATCCACGTCCACCGGCACCGACCGCGAAAAACCGCCCTTCGTGGTTGCCGAACCCGACGGCCCGAGGACTGCCCGGCAAGCGCAAGCGTTTCGTCCGGGCACCGATGCGCCCTTCGATCCGGCTGCGGTACTGGATCTTCCGCCGCGACGTGCCCATGGCCTGGATGGGCTCGGTTTCGGTCCGCCATCGGCAGTGACAGATCCCTTCAGCGGCGTGCCGCGGGGTGTGCCCGACGGTGTGCTGGCGCATGCCGCGAACCCGAGTGGTCCGAATGGCGGCGCGTTCGGCAGTGGACGAAGCGAAGCCGAGCGAATCGCCAACGCCGCGCTGTCGACCTTCCGTGTCGAGGCCACATTCGCCGACCTCCAGAATTGGGCCGCACGCCTCTCCGACGACGATCTGCACCACCTGTTGGTCGGCTTCACCCACACGGTTACCGAACTGATAGCGGCGTTCCATCGTGGCAAAACGCCATCGGTGACCGACCTTGTGATCAATCCGGCACGCCTTTTGGATGCGATCGTCACGGAAGCGGCCCGCCGCCTCGGCGACAACGTTCCTACCACCGCGCCGACCACCTACCGCGAGTTGTTCGCCCTAGGGCACTGGCTGCGGGCGAACCGGCGCACCGTCGCCGACCTGCACGGCGCCGTGACGGCCGTGCTCGACGCCGTGTTCGCTGTCGCCCGCACGGCCACCGGGCACCGCTGGTCGATAGGCGCTGTGCACCACACGGTCCCGGCACATCTTCAGCAAATAGCACACCAAATCGAAGAAGCCGGGCGGCACGGCATCTGGCTCGAGGAGGGTGCATTCCCGCCGGATGCCATCCTCGATGCGGAACATGTGCGGCTTGTGGAGTCCTTCCTACTGGACCAGATGCGCAGCCCGACGATGGCTCGAATGGTCACGGATTGGGCCGATTTCATGAACACGCTGCTTCAGCAGCGATCCGGCGAGAAATTCTCGCCGAAGTACGCCGCGATCTTCGAGTCGCTGCCCGTCCACGCCCTTGCGCTCGATCGGGCGCGAACCGGCTCCGACCGGCTGTTCGCCGCGACGGCCGCGACTGCCCTGCCGCATCTGCTCGATGCGGCGTTCTACCTACTGCCAACCAGCAGTCACGCCTTGGGGCTGGACTATCTGAGCGAGGTCGACGGCCTGCTGGCCGACGCCACCACTCGCTTCACAGGCAGCTCCGCCATCTATGCGCTCCAGGAGGCCGCCGACAACGTACACAGACTCTACGAAGACATAATCGCCGCGGACCGCAGATCGCCCGAAGTCCGGGCGCAGCGCATTCATAAAACCTTGTCGGACTTCTTCGGCATCGGACCGGAGTCCTCCCACCACCGATCATTTCTCTGGGGGGTGCGGGCGCTGTGGGGACTGGGTAGCCAGCGTCCGGGAATCGAATACGCGACTCGGCAGCACCGGCTGGACCCCGTCCTGCCGTGGGACTGGGATATCACCGATGACGAGCGTGCCCTCGCCGCAACCGCAGCGGACTTGCTGCACAGCGTTTGGGGACCGGAGGCCGGCATTTCGTCGTTGCTACGCCACACCGATTCCCCGGATCTGTTCGAAAACACCTTCGACATCGTCTCGAAGAATATGCGATGGTGGACAAAGCTCGGAGGTTGGACCGGCGGGAACACAACGATCGGCTCCCTGCTGGCGGGAGCCACGGACTTTTCGGTGTCGCAGATGCAGTTGGCGGTGCTGAGACAGTATCCCCACATCATCGGAGCTGCCGCCGGCATCGAATACCGGGCGCGGGATCTGGCGAATCGGCTATCGTTCGCCCGCGACCTCGAATCCCCCGGCATCGCACCCGAACGCCGGCATGAGCTCGCCGCGCTGCGCGACCAGCTGGCAGAGGTCAGACGCAGGTCCCAGGGACTTGCCGTCCCCGGCTCCGGTCCGCCACCGGTGCTGCTGATCTCCTACGATCCGATCGCCGAGGGTGGTACGGGCAGAGCTGTCGTCTCGATCGGCGAAGCCGACAGCGCATCCTTCATGGCGTTCAACGTCACCGAAATCGACACGCTCGTAACCGATCTGTCGAACTGGTCGGTTCGCGCCTGCCAGCAGTACGAGGCGGCGCAGCGGCATGCGCCCCGTGACGCCCACGTAGCGGTCATGTTCACTGTCGGCCTGCCGCGCGGGATCGATGCTCCTTCCCACCCCGGCGGGCCGAGCACCAGGGCAATGGAAAACGTCGTCGAAGCACGCGACGTAGCCGGGGACGTCGTGGCGCGGGAACTCATCACCTACGACGCGACCCGCGAATTGGCCCTCGACGGCAGTCGCGAAATGTGGTCTCGGATGGTGCGACAATCCACCGCGATCGGGCACGGCGACGGTATCGCTGTCCTGCGCGCGGCCGCCAATACCCTGTGGCTCAGTCGAGCTGTGGACCAGGTCGTTCTCGTTCCCGGCTCGGTCGGCGACCGGCTCCCCACCGCCAGTCAGCTCGATATCGGCACCGAGCATGTGTACACGCTCAACCCCCACCGCGACCGGAACGGCGATCCGAACACCATTGGACTGATCATGGTCGGACACGGCGCCGATATCGAGTCCGCACCCGACGTCTCCAGCAGATCAGCCGCTCCGCTGATCGAGACCCCCACCACCGTCCGCGATCTGTCTCAGCTGCTCACCGCGCACGAGTACCGGCCGCTCGGGGGCCGCCGTGGATTCGCCATGACGCACGACGAGGGCCTGACGGTGTACCGAGCGGCACAACCACTGCTTCGTGATGCGCTGTCGGGGACCTACAACACGACGGTCATCCTCGAAGACCTCGGCTTGGTCCTGCGCATCGGTCAACCCGATACCGGCAGCTACGATCCACGTTTCGGACCCGAACACGAAACCCTCCCCGTCATCTCTCGTTACGTTCGGAACGCACCCCAACTGCTGAGAGTCCTTACCGGCCACATGCCGGACGGGCGCGTGATCGACGAATCGGCGCCGATTCTCATCGAAAGGCTTGCGCGGGGGAACAATCTCACCGATACATTCCGGCGAGCCGACCGGAGAACGTTCCGGTCCCATCAGGGTCTGATACTGCGGGCGTTCGCGAACATCCACGAGCAGCTGCGCGCGATGCCGGAGGACGATCCCCTGCTGAGCCGACTGACACCACCAGGCGTCGCGAGAGGCGATACGGGTGGCTGGTTCCTGAACCATATCGATTGGTACACAGTCAATTTCTATCGTCGGCACTACGCCCGCTTCGGACAATTGTTCGATGAGTTCGGCCTGCTCCGCGGAAATCCGTTCGAACCGCTGGTCGGTGAGGCCGGATCGATGCGGGAGTCCCGCCACCACATCCTGCATGCCGACCCGAACGCGGGAAACTTCCTCATCAGCAACGAGCTACGCGTGACACTGCTCGACTGGGAGCTGGCCGTCACCGGTCCGAGCGCCTACGACTGGGCTCGGTTGCGCCATCTCATTCCCGGGATCGAGGTGCCTCGCGAACTCGGTGGTGGCCCCGATCTGGTCACATTCACCCGACTCGAGAAGTTCAAGCGGGTCATGAACGACACCGTCAAACTGGCGCCGCTGGCCGCCGCCGGACAACTCACCCCTCAACTGGTCGAATTCATCGAGACCGAGTTCAGTGAGGCCGTGATCCAGGTGCGTTTGCTATCCGGACACACCGAACTACTGCCGCCACGCGCGGAACTCGAGATTCTTCGCTCATGGCAACCGTGAGAAGCAGAGGGAGGACGGTCCCGGCTTCGACCGCTCTACGCTGAGCACCTCATGTCGTGCGTTGCCACCGCGGACGGGCACTGCTTACTCGACGGTGTGTGGCGAGACCAGTGGCTCGATATCAATACGGAGGACGACGTGGCGGACCAACCCGATGGGCTGACAGTCGAACACCCGCTCGCTCGTGCGCTGGCGGCGCACGCGCCGACGGGGTGGCAGCGGGTGGACGCGGTGTTCGCGGTCACGGTGGTAGGTGAGATCGCCCATCTCGTGTACACCGTTGGCGAACAAGCGATGTCGGTAGACCCGCCGGAGCCGGTGCTTGCCATCGTCCGGGACCACCGTGCGATCGCGGCCGGCTCCGGCGCGGAACCGTGGTGGCGGATGATGATCGCGATGACGAGTTCCGGCCGGATCGAGGTCGCCTACGACTACGGCGACGAGCCCTTCCCGGACGGTCAACTGTTCGTGCCGGAGGCCTACCGCGCCGACCTCGCGGCGTATCCGCGTGCGAAGGTGCCCGTGTGGTTGGCCGCGTACATCGGTCACGGCGACCGGCAGCGGCGCACCCCGCAGCAGGCCGCGGCCCAAACCCGCGCAGACCGGGCCGAACAGGTGTGGGCGGTGCTCGCGGAGAACGAGTTCCCGCCGTTCCCGCAGATGTGGGCCCGATGGACGACGGTCGCCGCGGCTTTCGTGGCGGCGAAGTCGGAATGGGGCCCTCGGATGCTGCCCTGGGTAGGCGTGTTCGAAGGCACCGCACGCGGTGGGTCGACGTTGCACGCGCTTCCGGCCGGGCGAGCCGTGCTGTCCGGTGGCGTATGGAACGCGCCGGCCTTGGACGCTGTGTACAACGCGGGCGCACCTATGCCTGAGCTGTACCGCGGCGCGCCGGAGTGGGTCGCCGACCCCGTGTTGAACCCGCGGGCGGCATCGGGACTGCTGTCGTTCTGTTACTGGTGGGAAGCGGGGCGCTGGTACCGCGGGCAGTCACCGTCGGCACAGGAGTGCGCGCCCGCGGTGCCGGGCGTATGGACGCGCGGGACCGCGATCAAGATCGTGGGGGGCCTGCTCGCCGACAGCGCGGGAAAGCTCGAAGCGGTCGATGCGCTGCTGTCCGCCGCCGAGGCGGGAAGGGTGACCCGGGCCACCCTGGTCGACGTCTTCGGGAACGACGGCCACTACGACGTCGACGGCGCGCTCTATCAGTTCTCGGTGGCCGGGCTGTTGTCCACGACACCCGAGCCGATGCCCGCCGCACAGGCGATCAGCCGGGTACGTGACTACGTCACCGGACGGCAGCTGGACACCACCGGGTTTCCCCTTTCGCAGCTCACCGCCGATCGCTTCCGCTTCGGCTGGATGGTGCACGTGCCCGCGAACGCTCGGGCCCGCCGGGCGATCTTCTATATCGCCGACGACGGTGAGTTCGCGCACTCCTCCTCGGACATCGATCCGGAGCAGTTCATCGCCGCGTTCGAGCGACGCTTTCTCGACCGCCACGGCCCGGTGGCCTGACAGCACACGCGGACGACTTCGCCAAAAGTTCGCCAGCGAATTTTTCAGTATTGTGAGCTCTGTCAGTAGAGGTTGCTGTCCGCGCGGCGCGACACTCGGGTAAACGCAACGGCCGTTCGCCGCCCGGCACCCGAGCAGGAAGGTCGATCATGTCGCTGGAAGCCAACAAGGCGCTGGTCCGCCGGTTCTATCAGGAGATCGACGCGGGGAACGTCGACGCGATGGACGACCTCGTGGCAGAGGACTACATCGACCACTCGCCGCCTCCGTTTCCCGACCTCGCCACCGGTCGTGCGGGCCTGAAACAGGCTTTTCGCATGTTCTGGGACGCCACTCCCGGGCGGCACGTGATCGAGGATCAGCTCGCGGAAGGCGACCGGGTCGTCACACGGCTCACCGCGTACGGCCGCCACACCGGGGACCTACCGGGGATACCGGCGACGGGGAACGAATTGAGGATGACCGGTACCGCGATCCACCGGATCGCGGACGGCAAGATCGCCGAGAAGTGGTCCGACAAGGATGTGCTGGGGTTCCTGCAGCAGCTGGGGGTGCTACCTGCTGCGGGAGGGCACTGACCGGAGCACTCAGGCGTTTCGGGACACGAAAATAGGGAAAGCCGTGTATCAGCACGAACTCGATACACGGCTTTCCCATCTGTGGGCGAAGGGGGACTTGAACCCCCACGTCCCGAAGGACACTGGCACCTGAAGCCAGCGCGTCTGCCATTCCGCCACTCGCCCGAGCGACTGGGAGACAGTATCACGGCCTCGCGCCGGATACGAAATCGCCATTTCAGCGGCCTGACCGGGGGGCTGGACGAGCCCGGGAACCCGAGGCCGTCGCCAAGAGTTACAGGTGTGGACGATCGTGGATATCATGCAATGAACGTGGTCGATTAACGACACGCCATACACGCGTGTCGTTGTTACGAATCAGGAAGAGACGCGCACCGAAGGGAGGCCTTGATGGGCATCGTTTCGCGATTCGAGCGTCGCCTGCAAGGCGCTGTCGGTGACGTGTTCGCCCGAGTATTCGGCGGCAGTGTCGTACCCCAGGAGGTGGAGGCGGCGCTGCAACGCGAGGCCGCCGATCATGTCCAGGATGTGGGTGGCGGGCATCTGCTGGCACCCAACAGCTATGTGATCACGATCAACTCCTCCGATCATCAGCAGTTGGACGCCGACCACGACCTCACCACCCGCGCGTTCGCCAAACACCTGCAGGACTACATCCGCGAACAAGGCTGGCAGACCTACGGCGAAGTACACGTGGCGTTCGAGGCATCACCTACGCTGCACACCGGACAGTTCAGGGCGAGTGGCCGCGTCGATCCCGACGCCGGACACAGAGCCAGCGCGGCTCGCGGCCCCGAATCACCGCCACAACGACCTGCAAACCCGCAACCAGGAGCTGGCCCCATGACGCAGAACTCAGGCTACGACCCGAGCCGTGAGCCCGCGGAGTCCGATCCACGCAACCGCGGGTACGCTCCACCGCCTGCCGGTCGCGGCGGTGCGCAGAACGGCGCGTACCGCGACGACTACGGCCGCGGTGGTGCGTACGGGGCGGATTACCAGGCTCCGGACGCACAGCAGGGTTACGGCGATTACCAGAACGGCTACGACTACCCGCAGGGTGGCCAGAGCTACGGTCAGCAGGGTTACGGCGAATCCGGCTACGGCCAGCAAGCCGGCTACGGCGAATCGGGCTACGGCCAGCAGGGCAGCGGCTACGCCGACCAGGGCTACGGCCAGCAAGGCTACGGCGACCAAGCCTATGGCCAGCAGGGCTACGCCGACCAAGCCTATGGCCAGCAGGGCTACAGCGATTCCGCTTACGGCCAGCAGGGCAGCGGCTACGCCGACCAGGGCTACGGCCAGCAAGGCTATGGTCAGCCCGGATACGGGCAGTCGGGATACACCGATCCGAGCTACGGCGATCAGAGCTACGCCGATCAAGGCGGCTACGGTCAGGACGAGCAGGGCGGCTACGGTCAGGCATACTCGCAGCAACCCGGATACGGCGCACCGCAGGGTTATGCGGGCGGTCAAGGCTACGGCGCCGCGCCGCAGGCCGGTTCGGGCTATTCGGCAACCCTCCAGCTGGACGACGGCAGTGGCCGGACTTACCAGCTGCGGGAAGGCAGCAACATCATCGGCCGCGGTCAGGACGCGCACTTCCGGCTGCCCGACACGGGCGTGTCGCGCAGGCACATCGAGGTGCGCTGGGACGGACAGACCGCGATGTTGTCCGACCTCGGCTCCACCAACGGCACCCTGGTGAACGGCTCTCCCGTGCAGGATTGGCAGCTCGCCGACGGCGACGTCATCCGTGCCGGGCACTCCGAGATCCTGATCCGTATCGTCTGATCCCGTAAGCTCTCGGTGCAGGTCACGACATGGCTCTCGAGGGATTCGTCGGCCGTATCGTGATCGAACTCGACCGACGGCCCTATGATGCTGCCTACACACGCGCGGCGCCGACACCGGGGCCGGCAAGACCAGCAGGCTGGTGGGGGTGGTCGGACCGCACCTACGGCACCGACGTACACGGTCGAACAGGAGGTGGAGCGCCGTGCAGGGACTGATCCTGCAACTGACCCGTGCGGGGTTCCTTCTGCTGTTGTGGTTGTTCGTGTGGGCTGTGCTGCGCACGTTGCGCAGCGACATCTACGCGGCATCCGGCATTCGGATTCAGCCCAGGGCCGCACGCGGTTCCGCGGTGCTGCCGTCCTTCAGCCGGAGCCAGAAGGGCGCCAAATTTCTTGTGGTGACTCAGGGTTCACTCGCCGGCACCCGCATCTCGCTCGGCACCCAACCGGTGCTGATCGGGCGTGCGGACGACTCCACGCTGGTACTCACCGATGATTACGCCTCGACCAGGCATGCGCGACTGTCTCCGCGTGGTGACGACTGGTACGTGGAAGACCTCGGCTCGACGAACGGCACCTACCTCGATCGCGCGAAAGTCACCACCGCCGTCCGTGTTCCACTCGGCACGCCTGTCCGTGTCGGCAAAACAGTGATCGAGCTGCGATCGTGACACTTGTTCTCCGCTACGCAGCGCGTAGCGACCGTGGTCTCGTCCGAGGCAACAACGAAGACTCCGTGTACGCGGGCGCCCGGCTGCTCGCACTCGCCGACGGCATGGGTGGCCATGCCGCGGGAGAAGTCGCGTCCCAGTTGATGATCGCCGCGCTCGCCCATCTCGATGACGACGAACCCGGCGACGATCTGCTCGGCAAGCTCGACGCGGCGACCCGAGAAGGCAACGCCGCCATCGCCGATCAGGTCGAGGAGGAGCCCGAGCTCGACGGCATGGGCACCACGCTCACGGCAATCCTGTTCGCGGGCAAGAAACTCGGCCTCGTGCACATCGGCGACTCCCGCGCCTACCTGTTGCGCGGCGGCGAGCTCGCCCAGATCACCCGGGACGACACGTTCGTCCAGTCGCTGGTCGACGAGGGCAGGATCACACCGGAGCAGGCGCACACGCACCCGCAGCGGTCGCTGATCATGCGCGCGCTCACCGGCAACGAGATCGAGCCGACGCTGATCATGCGCGAATCTCGCGCGGGTGACCGCTACCTGCTGTGCTCCGACGGTCTCTCGGACGTGGTGAGCGACGAGACCATCGCGAACACGATGCGCGAGGGCAGCACCGACGAGTGCGCCGACCGGCTCATCGAGCTCGCGTTGCGCAGTGGTGGTCCGGACAATGTGACCGTCGTCGTGGCCGACGTCATCGATCTGGACTACGGCCAGAGCCACCCGATCGTGGCGGGCGCCGCGTCCGGCGTCGACGAGGACACCCCTCCGCCCAACACCGCCGCGGGCCGGGCCTCCGCGCTGCGCCCGCCGCGCGCCGCACCGCGCCGGGCCGCCGCCGCGCCCGAGCCGCCCGCGAAGAAGTCGCACCGGCTGCGCTGGATCGTGCTCGCGCTGGCGCTCGTCGTCGCCGTCTGCGTGGGGCTCGTAGTCGGCTACAAGATGATCCGCAGCAACTATTACGTCGGCGCCGACGACGGTTCGGTGGTAGTCCTGCGCGGGTTGCCCGGCTCCATCCTCGGCTACTCGATCCATGACGTGAACCTGGTCGGGTGCGTGACCCGCAACGGTGAACTCACCCTGTCCGAGCCCGGCGCGGATCTGCCCTCCTCGTGCAAGCCGCTGAAGGTCAGCGATCTGAAGCAGACCGGCCGTGATCAGGTGGACAAGGGATTGCCGCCGGGTTCGCTGGACAAGGCCAGGGACTCGATGACCTATCTCGCCCAGCGAGAACTGCTGCCGCCGTGCCCGGTCAAGGAATCGGCGCCGCAGCCGGGGGTCGTCCCGTCGGCCGAGACCGCACCGCCCGCGCCCAACGGCGCTCCCGCACCGGTCACCACCACGCCCGCTCCGGCCCCGGCGCCCGCCCCGGCCCCGGCGCCTGTTCCGGCGCCGGAACAGGGTGACGCCAGAGGCACCGAGATCAAGACGCCGACGAAGTCGGAAGCTCCTGCCACGCCGTCGAGCACCTCGCCCAATCCCCAGACCACGGGGGAGAACTGCCGGGTGACGGACTGATGTCCGCGCCGGCACCGCCGTCGGCTGGGGCTTTTCCCAGTCCCCCGGGCGGCTTCGCTCCCGCGCCACCGCCGAGCACCAGACGAAATGCGGAACTGCTGCTGCTCGCCGCGGCAGCGGTCATCACGACCGTGTCCCTGTTCCTGGTCGAGGCCAGTCAGGAACAGTCGATCACCTGGGATATCGCCAAGTACGGTCTGGCCTACCTGGCGCTGTTCGCGGTAGCGCACTTGGCCGTGCGGCGGTTCGCGCCGTTCGCCGATCCGCTGCTGCTGCCGATCGTCGCGTTGCTCAACGGTCTCGGTCTCGTGCTGATCCATCGGCTCGACCTGGCCGACCAGCAGACCGCCGCCTACAACTCCTGGGCCGCCCCGTCCCCCGACGCCAATCAGCAGATCCTGTGGACCGCGCTCGGCACGATCGTGTTCATCACGCTGCTGATCGCCCTGCGCGACTACCGCACCCTCGCCCGCTACAGCTACACCCTCGGCCTGATCGGTCTGGTCGCGCTGGCCATCCCGGCTCTGCTGCCCAGCGCGTTCTCCGAGACCAACGGCGCGAAGATCTGGATCAGGCTGCCCGGGTTCAGCGTGCAGCCGGGTGAGTTCGCGAAGATCCTGTTGATCATCTTCTTCGCCTCGGTGCTGGTCGCCAAGCGCGAGATCTTCACCGCCGCCGGCCGCCACGTGCTCGGCATGGAGTTCCCGCGCGGCCGCGACCTCGGTCCGATCCTGGCCGTCTGGATCGTCTGCATCGGCGTACTGGTGTTCGAGAAGGATCTCGGTACCTCGCTGCTGATCTTCAGCACGGTGCTCGTGATGCTCTACATCGCCACCGAACGGGTCGGCTGGCTGGTCATCGGCGGCGGACTGCTCGCCCTCGGATTCATCTTCGCCTATCAGTTGTTCGGCCACGTGCGGGTCCGGGTGGAGACCTGGCTGCACCCGTTCGACGACTACAACAACACCGGCTATCAGATCTCGCAGTCGCTGTTCGGCCTGGCCACCGGCGGGCTCGCCGGGACCGGCCTCGGTAGCGGCAGGCCCAACCAGGTGCCCTTCGCCAAGACCGACTTCATCGTCACCACGATCGGCGAGGAACTCGGACTGATCGGGCTCGCCGCGGTGCTGGTGCTGTTTTTGGTGTTCGTGGTGCGTGGGCTACGCACCGCCCTCGCGGTGCGCGACAGCTTCGGCAAATTGCTCGCGGCCGGTCTCTCGTTCACCATCGCGATCCAGGTGTTCGTCGTGGTCGGGGGCGTGACCAAGCTGATTCCGCTGACCGGTCTCACCACTCCGTTCATGTCCTACGGCGGCTCGTCGCTGCTGGCCAACTACGCATTGCTGGCGGTGCTGATCAAGATTTCCGACGCCGCCCGCGAACCCGCTCCGGTGCGTAAGAAGGAACCGGCGCCGATCGCCGACGCGCAGACCGAACTGCTGCGCCGCGACGGCGGGCGACCGGAGGCGGGGCCGCTGGCATGAACACTCCACTACGCCGAGTCGCGGTCGCGGTGATGGTGATGGTCGTCGCGCTGCTGGCGAACGCCACCTACGTGCAGGTGATCAAAGCCGACGACCTGCGCTCGGATCCACGCAATTCCCGGGTGCTGCTGGACGAGTACGCCCGCCAGCGCGGGCAGATCTCGGCGGGCGGCACCGTGCTGGCCGGTTCGATCGCGACCGACGATCGCTACAAGTACCTACGCACCTATCCGAGCGAGCCGGCGGCCTACGCGCCGGTCACCGGGTTCTACTCGATGCAATACGGCAGCACCGGACTGGAGCGGGCCGAGGATTCGGTGCTCAACGGCTCCGACAGCCAGTTGTTCGGCAGCCGTCTGGTCGACCTGATCTCCGGCCGGGATCCGCGCGGCGGCAACGTACTCACCACCCTCAACCCGCTGATGCAGCAGGTCGCCTACGACCAGATGACCAGCAAGGGCTACACCGGCTCGGTGGTGGCGATCGAGCCGAGCACCGGCAAGATCCTCACCATGGTGTCGACGCCGAGCTATGACCCGAATCTGCTGTCCGGGCACGATGGCGCGCGGGGCACCCAGGCGTGGGAAACGCTGAGTGCGGATCCCGATCACCCCATGTTGAATCGCGCCATCTCACAGACTTATCCGCCCGGGTCCACGTTCAAGGTCGTGGTCACCGCCGCCGCGCTGGCCAACGGCGTCGCGACCCCCGATGACCAGTTCACCGCCGCACCGAACTTCACACCGCCCGGCACCAGCACCCCGATGGAGAACTACAACGGCACCACCTGCGGTCCGAATCCGACCGCTTCGTTGTTCGAGGCGTTCCGGCGCTCGTGCAACACCGCGTTCGCCGAACTCGGCATCAAGGTGGGCGCCGCCGACCTCAAGGACGAAGCGGCCGCGTTCGGTGTCGGCCCGCACCGGGGGATCCCGATGCCGGTGGCGGAGAGCACCGTCGGCCCGATCTCCGACGACGCCGCCCTGGCCCAGAGCAGCATCGGGCAGCGTGACGTGGCGCTGACCCCGCTGCAGAACGCGGTCGTCGCGGCGACCATCGCCAACGGCGGGGTCCGGATGGAGCCCTACCTGGTCGATCAGTTGCAGGGCCCGGATCTGAGCGAGCTGACCAAGACCAAGCCGGTCTCGGTCGGCCAAGCCGTCAGTGCCGATGTAGCGTCGACCGTAACCAACTTGATGATCGCGTCGGAGAGCAACACCTCCGGAGGTGGCCAGACCCCTTATCAGATCGCGTCCAAGACCGGCACCGCGGAGCACGGGACCAACCCGCGCAACACGCCGCCGCATGCTTGGTATATCGCGTTCGCCCCCGCGCAGAACCCGAAGATCGCCATCGCGGTGATCGTGGAGAACGGTGGGGACCGGGCGCTTGCCGCGACCGGTGGCTCGGTCGCCGCGCCAGTGGCTCGCGCGGTTCTGGACGCCGGTATTCGAGGGGGCTGAACGATATGGATGTGCGAGTGAAGGTACGGGGACCTCGATGCTGAACAACGGTGCGATGATCGCCGACCGATACCGGCTGCAGCGACTGATCGCGACCGGCGGCATGGGCCAGGTCTGGGAAGCGCTGGACACCAGGCTCGACCGCAGGGTCGCGGTCAAGGTGCTGAAATCGGAGTTCTCCGCCGACCCGACGTTCCGGCATCGATTCCGCACCGAGGCGAAGACCACCGCCCAGTTGAATCACTCCGGCATCGCGGGGATCTACGACTACGGCGAGACCATCGACCCGCAGGGCAGCGAGATCGCTTACCTGGTCATGGAATTCGTCCAGGGCGAACCGCTGAACACCGTGCTCAACCGGCTCGGCCGGTTGTCGGTGGCCCAGGGCCTCGACCTGCTGGAGCAGACCGGGCGCGCGCTGGACGTGGCGCACCGCGCAGGCGTGGTGCACCGCGACGTGAAGCCGGGCAACATCCTGGTCACCCCGACCGGCCAGGTGAAGATCACCGACTTCGGTATCGCCAAAGCGGTGGACGCCTCTCCGGTGACCAAGACCGGCATGGTGATGGGCACCGCCCAGTACATCGCACCGGAGCAGGCGGTCGGCGAGGACGCCACCGCGGCCAGCGACGTGTACTCGCTCGCCGTGGTCGGTTACGAAGTGCTGGCCGGACAGCGGCCGTTCACCGGCGAGGGCGCGATCACCGTCGCGATGAAGCACGTGCGTGAGACACCGCCCCCGATGCCTGCCGATCTGCCCGGCAACGTGCGCGAACTGATCGAGATCACGATGGAGAAGGACCCGGCGCGCCGCTACTCCAGTGGCGGTGAGTTCGCCGACGCGGCCGCCGCCGTGCGCGCGGGCCGCCGTCCGCCGCCGCCGAGTGGCGCCCACCCCGACGCGCCCCTGACCGGCGCCACGCGGGTGCTCCCGCCCGGCCCGACCGCCGTGATCCCTTCCACGCCCTCCGACTTCGACGGTGCGACGGTGCGCTACTCGACGCCCGCCGCGGGCGCGGTGGGCGCGGCGAATCGCGCGGGCACCGTCGCGGCTCCGGCCACGGTGCTGAGCCGTGGCGCGGCGGGCGGTCCACCGCCCGCTAGCGGCAACAGGTTCACCACGACCCAGAAATGGTTGACCGGGCTCGGCATCGGCGCCGTTCTCCTCGGGGCGCTCACGATCTACCTGCTCTTCGGTGGAAACACCAACCCGGATTCCACGCCGTCGCCCACGTCGACGGTCGCGCCGAACCCGAAGCCGGCCCCGCCGGTGGCCAGCACGACCACCCCCAAGCCCGCGCCTCCGCCGGTGGACACCGAGACCTACGAACCGCCGACCATCGAGCCGAAGACCACGACACCGGAGCCGACGACGACCACCCCGCCGCCCACCAGCACGGCACCGAGTTCGACGAAGCCGACGACCACCGCGCCCACCGCCACCACCAGCCGTCCGCGCATCCCGACTCTCGACATCCCATTCCCGGAGATTCCCGGTGCCCGAGGGCCTTCGGCCACCCGCAGCGGATCCGCCACTTCTTCGCAAGGACTGCCATGACGACCCCGAAGAATCTCTCGTCTCGCTACGAGCTGGGCGAGATCATCGGGTTCGGTGGTATGTCCGAGGTGCACAAGGCTCGCGACATCCGGCTGAGCCGGGACGTGGCGATCAAGGTCCTGCGGGCGGACCTGGCCCGCGACCCCACGTTCTACCTGCGGTTCAAGCGCGAAGCGCAGAACGCCGCCGCGCTCAATCATCCGGCTATCGTCGCGGTCTACGACACCGGCGAGGCCGAGGTGGACGGCGGCCCGCTGCCGTACATCGTGATGGAGTACGTCGACGGCGACACGCTGCGCGACATCGTGCGCGGCAAGGGACCGCTGCCGCCGCGCCGCGCGATGGAGATCGTCGCGGATGTCTGCGCCGCCCTGGATTTCAGCCACAAGGCCGGGATCGTGCACCGCGACATGAAACCCGCGAACATCATGATCAACCGGTCGGGCGCGGTGAAGGTGATGGACTTCGGCATCGCGCGCGCACTCGCCGACAGTTCCAATCCGATGACCCAGACCGCGGCGGTGATCGGCACGGCGCAGTACCTTTCGCCGGAACAGGCGCGCGGCGAAACGGTGGACGCGCGCTCGGACGTCTACTCCGTCGGTTGTGTGCTGTTCGAAATTCTCACCGGGGAGCCACCTTTCACGGGTGACTCGCCGGTCGCCGTCGCCTACCAGCACGTCCGGGAAGACCCGCGGCTGCCCTCGCACGTGTATTCCGGGGTGCCGCGCGAGCTGGACTCGGTCGTACTCAAGGCGATGAGCAAGAATCCGGCGAACCGATACCAAACCGCCGCGGAAATGCGCGCCGACCTGATCCGGGTGCTCGGCGGCCAGAAGCCCAGCGCCCCGATGGTGATGACCGACGAGGACCGCACCACCATGATGGGCGCGGACGAGCCCCCGCCGCGTACCTACCGCACGGTCGAGCGCCACGACGACACCGCCGAGCAGGATCCGGCCGAGCCGAACGGTCAGCGCCGGACCGCCTACATCGCGCTCGGCGCCGTCGCGGCCGTCGCGGTGGCGTTCGCGCTGTTCTGGGTGCTGCTCGGACCGGGAAGCCGACCGGACCAGGTGGCCATTCCCGACCTGTCCAACAAGACCTCGCAGCAAGCGCAGGACGCGCTGCAGAAGCTCGGCTTCACGGTGGCGATCCAGCAGAAGCCCGACAGCAAGGTGGCCACGGGCAACGTGATCGCGACCCAGCCCCTCGGTGGCTCGCGGATCGACGAGGGCAGCACGGTCACGGTTCAGGTGTCCTCCGGTCCCGCGCAGGTCCAAGTGCCGAAGCTGACCGGACTCTCCCAGGAGCAGGCCGAACAGGTATTGAACTCCAAGGGCCTGCGGATCAATCCGAACATCGAGCGCAAACCGTCGAGCACCGCCGAGAAGGATCAGGTGATCGAGCAGAACCCGTCGCCGGGTTCGAAGGTCGACGTCGACTGGGAAGTCGTCGTCACGGTCGGCAACGGCCCGGAGGCGGTACGCGTTCCCTACGTCGTCGGCCAGATGATCGACGTGGCCCAGCCGAACATCGAAGGCAACGGCTTCAAGGTCGTCGTCCAAGAGGTCCAGTCCTCGAAGTCCAAGGGTGAGGTGGTCGCCTCCAGCCCAGCCGGCGGCAGCAACGCGGAGAAGGGTTCCACCGTCACCGTCCAGGTGTCCGCGGGTGACCTGAAGATGCCGTCGCTGGTAGGTCTCACCGTCTCGCAGGCGGTGGAGAAGCTGCGCGCGGAAGGCTGGACCGGTAGCACCAGTCAGATCAGCCAGTCTCCGCAGGGCACCTTCGACGCGGGCAATGTCGGCCGCATCCTCAGCCAGCAACCGTCCGCGGGCAGTTCGATCCAGAAGAACAGCGCCATCCTGGTCGGCGTGGGGGTCCTCGGCCCGCCGTGATCGGCTCTGTCGCCGGTATCCAGAAAACGAGACCAACCGGTGTGAATTGCGGGAGAATGATGCTGCTTCATCCCAATCAGCGCAGCTGAGCACGAGGAGGTAGCTCATGACCACTGCCAGGGACATCATGAAACCGGGCGTCCAGTGGATTTCGAAGGACACGACGATCGAGCAGGCCGCACGAACCATGGCCGAACTCAATGTCGGGTCTCTGATCATCTCGGACGAGAACGAGCGGATGTGCGGCATCGTCACCGACCGCGACATCGTGGTGAAGTGCATCGCCCAGGGCAAGGCCCCATCGAATTGCCGGGTGGATGAACTGTGTGAATCGACGCCACGGTGGGTCGACGCCAACGCCGACATCACGGAAGTCCTCGACGAGATGGAAAGCAACCGGGTCAAGCGGATGCCGGTCATCGAGGACAAGCGGCTGGTCGGCATGATCAGCGAGGCGGACTTGGCCCGGCATCTGGACGACAACCAGCTCGGCGAGTTCGTGACCGCCGTCTACGGGCGTCCCTAGGTTTCGGGCCGGCGCGGAAAGACGTGCCCGACCACGCCTTCCGTGTCCGCACCAGCACTTCGGCACCGTGCGGCCGGGTTCTCGCTCGGCGATGAACACAGAAGATCCCGCACCGGCCGAACCGGTCGGTGCACAGCAGCCGGGGCGAAGTGCCAGGCGAGTTCGGGCCGCGGACGGCAGGTGCCGTCCGCGGTTCGCTCGTCCTCGACGGCTGCGCTGACGGATCGGGCCCGGAAGCCTCGCGAGTGCGGCGTCAGGGCCAGGCTGCGCCGAGCTGTTTCGCGCATGCCTCGGCGGTGCGGAATCGTCGGCGTGGCACCGACGTCAGACCGGCTCGGCCTTCGGCAGATACCGCAACACCGCGACGTCTCCGACTTGCGTCACACCGGCGAGCCGCATCCGGCGGTGCGGCACGCCCGGAAAGTCGGCCGGGTCGAGAAAGCGCGGCGCCGCGGAGTCGCCGACCAGGATCGGGGCAACCGCGAGATGTAGTTCGTCGGCCAGATCGGCGGCGAGGAACGCGGTGTGGATGCGGGTGCCGCCTTCCACCATGAGTCGATCGACGCCGCGTCGGCCCAGATCGTCCAACAGCGCACCGAAATCGAGCTCGGTACCGAGATCCACCACCTCGGCCAGTCCGGCCAGGCGGGCCATGAGCTTCGGCGCGCCTGCCGCGTCGGTGTACACGAGCTTGTCGCCGCCGTAGTGCCAGAACCGCAGCTCCGGAACCAAATCACCGCTCGCCGAGACCGTCACCTTCAGCGGATACTCCGGCTTGCCCGCCGCGATGCGCGCCGCCCTTCGCTCGGCGCTGTCGACGAGCAACCGCGGGTCGTCGCTGCGCAGCGTCTGCGCGCCGACCATGATGGCGTCGGAGTCCGCGCGCACTTGGTCCACCCGATCGAAGTCCGCCGCGCCGGACAAGCGCAGCCGCTGCGGGCTCGCGTCATCGATGTACCCGTCGATGCTCACCGCGACCGACAGCAGCACATGCGGACGGCTCACTGCAGCACCAGCGCGGCGACCTCCGCCTCCAGCGCCTGAACCAAGCCCTCGGCGGGACGCTCTCCGCACGCGCCGAGCCAGTTGGCCAGCATCCGGTGCCCACCCTGGGTCAGCACCGATTCCG
This sequence comes from Nocardia sp. NPDC057455, assembly GCF_042802775.1. NCBI lineage: Bacteria > Bacillati > Actinomycetota > Actinomycetes > Mycobacteriales > Nocardiaceae > Nocardia > Nocardia sp. NPDC057455. Next base: position 48,475 of record NZ_JBHVDM010000020.1, read on the forward strand.
GGTGGAATTGCACACCGTGGATGGGCAAGGTGCGATGACGCATGGCCATCACGATCCCGCTCTCGGTGCGTCCGAGCACCTCGATCTCCTCGGGCAGGGTGTCTTCGAGCACGGTGAGCGAGTGGTACCGCGTGGCGGTGAACGGGTCGGGCAAACCGGCCAGCACGCCCGCACCGATATGGAAGACCTCGCTGGTCTTCCCGTGCAGCAACTCCGGAGCCCTGGTGACGGTGGCGCCGAATGCCTCGCCGATCGCCTGGTGGCCCAGGCATACGCCGAGCAGCGGCACACTGCGCTCCGCGCAGGCGCGCACCAACGGGATGCTGGCCCCCGCACGGTCCGGGGTGCCGGGGCCGGGACTGATCAAAATGCCGTCGAAATCGGTGACGACCGCGCCGACGTCGGCCAGATTCGGGTCGTCGTTACGCCAGACGACTGCGTCGACACCGAGTTGCCCGAGGTACTGCACCAGGTTGAAGACGAAGCTGTCGTAGTTGTCGACGACCAGAACACGCATGACATCGAGATTACGTCCCCGCCCGGCACCGCGTCGCATCCAATACCTGTTGGGATAGCCTAGAGACCACGACCTGCACGCCGAATTCGAGGACGTCATGCCCAAGTCGAAGGTCCGTAAGAAGACCGACTATACGATCAACCCCGCCAGCCGGACGCCGGTGAAGGTGAAGGCTGGGCCGTCTCCGGTCTGGTATGTCGCCATCATGCTGGGATTCATGCTCGCCGGGCTGGTCTGGCTGCTCGTCTACTATTTGGCGGCCGAGCAGATCAGCTGGATGAACGACCTCAACGCCTGGAACTTCCTGATCGGCTTCGGCCTGATGGTGGTGGGACTGATCATGACGATGCGCTGGCGCTGAGCGGATCGCCGACCCGGATTACAGACGTGTCATTCATGCACACCTGTGGATGAGCCTGTGGACAACTCGAGGAGCGATAGGGGAGTGCTGTGAGTTCGGAACTCCCGGTCCCCGGCCCACGGGATCGCGAAGAGCCGCGCCTGGCCTGGACCACGCCGACACCCGCGCTCGTCGCGGTCACCGTAGGCGGCATCGCGCTGGCTGTCGCCGCGGTGGTGACCACCGAGGCGGCCAGCCGCCTGCTCGTAGGGCTCGCTGCCGTCGGATTGCTCGCCCTCGCCGGGCTCGGGTTCCGGCAACGCCCGCGGCTGTCGGTGACAACCGGCGTACAACCGCGCATGGTCGTCCGCACGCTGACGGGGGCGGACGAATACGCCCCGGACCAGATCGTCCGCGCCCGTGTGGTGAGCTACCGACGCCTCGGGCGCAAGATGCCGATGCTGGAACTCGACGTTCAGCACGACGGCGCGGAGCGGCTCTTGATCTTCGGCCGCTGGGATCTGGGCGCCAATCCCGAGTTGGTGTACGAAGACCTGGTCGGAGCCCTGCGACTCACCCAGGACAAGACCCGCTGACGACGCCGCGGCCGGGAGATTCGGCACGCCCGGCCGCGAATGTTTCACGTGAAGCGAATCCCGCTGTCAGGCAGTCGAAGTGATCGCGCCCACCGCCACCAGCCCCAGCGCCGCGAACGCGACGAGCGCCACCGCGACCCAGCCGACCGTCCGCGCCGCTTGCGGAGTGCGCACCCGCAGCCACCCCGGCAGGAACAGGATGCCGAGCGTCGCGAGGGTGCCCGCGGCCAGACCGCCGAGATGACCCCAAAGCGAGATGCCCGGCAGCGACAGACTGATGAACACGTTGATGCCGATGATGATGAGCATCTGAGTCGGGCTCTGCCGCAACCGGAGCAGAATGATCGTGATTGCACCGAACAGGCCGTACACCGCGCCGGAGGCACCCGCCGTGAGGCTGTTCTGCGCCAACAACATGACCCCGGCGGACCCGCCGAGCAGTGAGACCAGGTACACCGCCAGGTAGCGCAGCCGACCGAGCACCAATTCGGCATCCCGGCCCACCACATACAGCGCGAACATGTTCACCAGCAGATGGATCGGACCGTAGTGCAAGAATCCGGACCCGAGCACCCGCCACCACTCGCCGTCCGCGACGGCCGGCGCCCACAGCACCCAGTCCAGGAACAGCGCGGATCCCCGCTGGTTGTCCATGAGGCTCTTCGCCTGGGCCGCGGTAATCGCGTAGATCACCACGTTGATCGCGATCAGCGCATAGGTCACATAGGGTGCGGACGTTCGGGGCGCTGCCGCGCCCGAGACCGTCCGCACCGGCGCGACGCCGCGCTGATCCGCGCGTAGACAGTCGACACAGTGCTGGCCGACGGCTGCGGGACGCAGGCATTCCGCGCAAGACGGCCGCCCGCACCGCGTGCAGGCCAGGCCGGTCGGGCGATTCGGATGGCGGACGCACGTGGGTGCGGGCGGCTGGGGATTCATAGTCTCATTCGATCGTGATCTTGGTGATGACGACAGGTTGCACGGGCCGGTCGTTACGATCGGTCTTGGTGGTCGCGATCGAGTCGACGACCTTCCGGGAATCCGGGTCCACCACTTCACCGAAGATCGTGTGCTTGCGGTTGAGGTGCGGTTGCGGGCGGACGGTGATGAAGAATTGCGAGCCGTTGGTGCCCGGCCCCGCGTTGGCCATCGCCAGCAAGTAGCCCCGGTCGAACCGCAGCTCCGGGTGGAACTCGTCGCCGAATTCGTAACCCGGGCCGCCGCGACCGGTACCGGTGGGATCGCCACCCTGAATCATGAATCCGGCCATCACGCGATGGAACAGAGCGCCGTCATAGAACGGGCCGGTGTTGCCTCCGCTGGCGTTCGCGGTGGTGTACGACGCCGAACCGTCGGCGAGGCCTAGGAAATTGCGGACGGTCTTAGGCGCGTGGTTACCGAAAAGCGCGAGCTTGATATCGCCGTGATTCGTGTGCAGCGTTGCCACGGATGTCTGATTCGGTGAGGTCACGTCGCCCATCGTGCCACGGTCCGCGGCGCGGCCGCGGAACTGGGCCGGACCGTGCTGTGAGCTGGGCCGCCTGCGCGAATCGGCGGGCTGTGCCTAGAGTGGTGCAATGACCTCGGGGCGCCTGCATGTCTCTTCGCGTTCACGTAACCGGCTCCTCCTCGCGGCGGCCGTCGCGCTGGCGGGTGGCGTGGCCTATCTGGTCCGCACCCGGCGGCCACAACAGCCGGAACCGGCGCCCGCACCGCCGCGCATCGGATACTCCCGGAACGGCTCCGCGCACCCTTTGGCGGAAGCCGGCGCGGAGCAGGATCGCTGACCCGGGGATCGCTGGTCAGCGACTGACCGTCTTCTTGTACTGACGCAGGGCCAGCGGCACGAAGACCACCATGATGACCACCACCCACACCAGGGAGGTGATCACCGGGTGTCGCAACGGCCAGGAGTCCGACGTCGGTGCGATCGGGCTGGTGTTGCCGAACAGATCACGGGTCGCCTGGGTCAGCGCGGACACCGGGTTCCATTCCGCGATCACCCGCAGCACGGTGGGCAGTTTGTCGCTCGGGACGAAAGTGTTGGCGATGAACGTGAGCGGGAAGATCACCATGAAGCTGGCGTTGTTGAACACCTCCGGCGCCCGCACCAGCAGGCCCACCACGGCCATGATCCAGGACACGGCATAGGCGAAAAGCAGCAGCAGGATGTAGGCGAGCACCGCGTCCAGGAACGAACCGCGGATCCGCCAGCCGACGACCAGGCCGGTCAGCGACATGACCGTCAGGCTGACCACGTTGATCACCACATCGCTGATCGTGCGGCCGACCAGCACCGCCGATGAAGCCATCGGCAGTGAGCGGAAGCGGTCGATGATGCCCTTCTGCATGTCCTCGGCCAGCCCCGCACCGGTGAAGGTCGCGCCGAACACCACGGTCTGCGCGAAGATGCCCGCGATGAGGAACTCGCGGTAACCGCCGGACAGACCCGGTACGTCGATGGCCGCGCCGAAGACGTAGGCGAACAGCAGCACGAACATGATCGGCGAGAGCGTGGAGAAGATCAGGACGTCGGGTACCCGCTTGATCTTGATGACATTGCGTTTCGCGATGGTCACGCTGTCGCTGACCACGATGGACAGTCGCTCGCCCAGCGAGGGCCGTACCAGGGCCGGGGCCGTCGCGGTCATCGGATCGTTCCTTCCGTAGCTTTCGATTCGGCGTTCGCCGCGTCGCCGTCGGCGCTCGTCTCCGCTTCGTGGCCGGTGAGCGTGAGGAAGACGTCGTCCAGGGACGGGCGGCGCAGACCGACATCGTGGATCTGCACGTTGTGCTCGGCCAGCCGACCGACCGCCTCCACCAGAGCCTGCGATCCGTCGGCGACCGGGACGGTGATCCGGCGCAATCCCGGTTCGAGGTGAATCTCGCCGTCTGCCAGACTTTTCAGCGCCGTCTCGGCCGTCGCGAGATTGTCCACGCGGTCGACGGTCAACTCGATCCGGTCGCCGCCGACCATGGTCTTGAGTTCGTCCGCGGTGCCCTTGGCGATCACCTTGCCGTGGTCGATCACCGCGATGGAATCGGCGAGCCGATCCGCCTCTTCCATGTACTGCGTGGTGAGCAGCAACGTGGTCCCGCCCGCGACCAGTTCCTCGATGACATCCCAGAGGTCGAGGCGCGCACGGGGATCCAGCCCGGTGGTCGGCTCGTCGAGAAACAGTACGGGCGGATTCGCGACCAGCGCGCCCGCCAGGTCGAGGCGACGGCGCATACCGCCGGAGTAACCCTTGACCGGCCGGTCCGCGGCATCGGTGAGCCGGAATCGTTCGAGCAATTCGCGCGCGCGTTCCTTACTCCGCTGGACGCCCATATGATAAAGACGTCCTACCATTTCCAAATTCTCGAAACCGGTGAGGTATTCGTCGACCGCGGCGTATTGCCCCGACGCTCCGATGCGGGAACGCAGCGCCTGCGGTTCGCGCAGCACATCGATTCCCGCGACGGTCGCGCGTCCGGCATCCGGCACCAGCAGGGTGGTGAACACCCGGACGGTGGTGGTCTTACCTGCGCCGTTGGGTCCGAGCAGTGCGGTGACGGTCCCTTCCGGGACCCTCAGGTCTAGGCCGTCGAGGGCCACCAGCTGGCCGTATCGTTTGACCAGACCCTCGGCGACTATTGCGTCGGGCATGATTCTCCTGGGGTTGATGAGTTCGATGTGCTGTAGTGCGACGCCAGGCGCCCAACGACTCGCGGAATCGGGTGACCGGCCGATACCCGAGTCAGTATTGTCCCGCCCACCGACAATTTCATCCGATTTGTTTCGGGTGGGCGGCCTCGACCGGACGGCTCGGGCCACAGCAGAAGGCCGCATTCCGATCCAGTCGGTGCTCGGGGGTACCGGATCGGAATGCGACCGGTTCGATGGTCGCGCGTGTCCCGGCATCGAAGCGCGCGTAGCGGACTACTCGAATCGGGGAGGCACCGTACTCGAACGGAGGAAGTTCGAGCGCGAGCCGTAACGAGGAGCGGGTGCCCTTCGGAGGGACCACGGAGTCGGTGAACACGAACACATGTTCGCATCGGGGTACGACAGATTCGGGCGTCACGCACGGCCTCCCGCCGCCACACCCGACGGGTCGACACGCCCGGACTTTTTCTCCGAATTCGTGGCGCGGCGACTGGTCGGCATGTTCTGCGTCGATCGGCGCCGTAGCAGGTCAAACCCGCGAAGTCGCGCGGAATAAGTTGCTCGCCAAGGCATTTGGCAAACAACAAGCCACCGACCGGGAGCGAGGGGGTCGGCCGGGCAAGCGGTTACCGCCGCCGCGGGTCGTCCGAGAAGGTGAGCCTGCCCGAAAAAACTTGGAACGCGGCCGTCCCCCCGCACACACAATGGCCCGTCATCGAGTAGCATCGTTCACGTCGGCCCCTCCCCCCCGGGCCGACCCTACGCGGGCCTCGGCTAACTCCCCCCCTTCGCCGAGGCCCGCTCCCCATTTCAAGCCAGGTCGAGCACTATTCCGACTGGTCGTCCGGTTCTATGGCCCGCCACGCGGCGGTGAGCCGTTGCTCGCGCACCCGCCCGGCGGTGGCCAGCAGCGGCAGGTCTCGCTCCCACCTCTGTCGCGTCACCGGGTCTGCGGATTGCCACAGCGGCTCGAGTTCGGCCAGCAGATCACCGAACAAATCGAAGACACCGCCGAGAGTGACGTGCACGCCCGCGGAACTCGGCGCATCGATGTCCAGGCCGCGCACCGCGGCCACCACGGCCAGCAACCGTTGCCGACTCGCCCGCGGCCAATCCGACGCCCTGGCCACTCGCACCAGCCAGCCCAGCGTGGCGGCCAGCACATGGATGTCTTCGATCGTCCGGAACGGCCTGAGGTAGTCCAGATACCCGTCGCCCGGCAGCACCAGCGCTGGCACATCGGTCAGCACCACCGAGGCGTGCGGAATCTCGGGCGCGAACGGGAGCGCAGGACGATCGGCGAGACGCACGCCGGTCGCGCCGGCCTCGACCATGCAGGCGCGCAGTCGATTTCGTCCGTCGGGCGCCGCGCCGACCGTGGCGATCACCACCAGCTGTCGGGCGAACGAGCCCATGGTCGCGAACGACTTCGTACCGTCGACCAGCCAGACCCCGTCCCGTTCGGTGAGCGTGGTGTGGATCGCGGCGGGGTGACCGCCGCCCTCCTCGGTCGCGCACATCGCGACCAACTCGTCGTCCGGCAAATCCGGAATCAGCGTCCGCAATGCCTCCTGATAACCGGACAGAAAGGCGAACCCGAGCCGGTCGGCGCCGAAGCCACCCGCGATCGCGACCTCCACCGGCTGGTCGAATCGATTCGCGGCGACGCGATGTCGCGTCCACGCCGCGGCGACATCGTCGAGCTGCGCCGTCGCCACCGGCTCGGTCAGCAGGAAGTCGAGCAGAGTATCCACATCAGCACGGTAACCGAGCAGCGACATCCCGGGGCCTGCTCGGTCCGCCGGAGGCAGACCCTGCCAAGGGGCCGCGCTGATCCATGCCCTTCCGCGTCATGCGGCGATGCCGCACCCCAGCCGTCCCGAGCCACCGTCGACCGGGAGCTCGATGCCGGTGGTGAACGACGACCGCGCGGGAACACCCTGCTGTCGCAGGACATCGGCCATCGATCGGCAACTACCGGCGCTGCGTCGGCGAAATCCGATGACGAGCCTGCTTCACTGGGGTGTCGTGCCGTACCGGAAGGAGTTCGACCTGTGCCGGAACTGGAAGAAAGTCGGAGAAAGGCAGTATTCGACTCCGAGGCCAGATTGTCCTGGGTACTGGCCGCGCTCGCCGGGCTGATCGGTGCGGCGGCATTCACGCATACGGCCGGTTACTTCGTCACCTTCATGACGGGCAATACCGAACGGGCCGTGCTCGGATACTTCCACGACGAGCCGGACATGGCGGTGGCGGCCACCGGATTGCTGACATCGTTCCTCGCCGGTGTCGTGGTGGCGTCGTGGTGCCGCAGACGCTACTGGTCCGGGCATCCGCACGGACCCACCCTGCTCACCACAGTCTGTCTGGCGCTCGCTTCGGCCATCGACATCATGGAGTACCAGACGGCCACCGAGCCGATCGGGCTGCTGCCGATCATGTTCGTCGCCTTCGGCGTCGGGGCGCTCAACACATCGTTCGTGCAGAACGGCGAGGTGTCGGTGCCGCTCAGCTACGTCACCGGGACGCTGGTCAAGATGGGGCAGGGTATCGAGCGTCATCTCAGCGGCGGTGATTACGCCGACTGGCTGGGATACTTTCTGCTCTACACCGGATTCGCGCTGGGCGCTCTGCTCGGCGGATTGCTGAGCCTGCTCGTCGCTGGCTGGGCCATGTTGATCACCGCGACCGTGGTGTGCCTGCTCGTCACCGGATTCACCTATCTGCACCTCGACCGGCACGGACCCCTCACGGACTGAGCCGGGGATCTGCCGGTGTTCGCTCGGCAGTCTCTTCGGCGCGGGAACTGCCGGTGCGGATTCACCAGAGGAAGTCAGAATCGGCGGGCGCCGGACACCGGCATCGAGGAGAGGGGGGAAGTGGTCACCCCTGTGCCGTAGGTCGATGCGTGGATGACTTTGCCGTCACCGGCGTAGAGGGCGGAATGGCTTCCGCCGTAGAACGACACCACGTCGCCCGGTTGCAGATCATCGAGCGGTACCGGGGTTCCGGTGGCGAGCTGGTCGTAGCTGGTGCGCGGCAACTCCACGCCTGCCTGCTCGTAGGACCACTGCACCAAGCCGGAGCAATCGAAAGAATCGGGGCCGACCGCGCCATAGCTGTAATCGGAGCCGAGTTTGGTTCGTGCCGCGTCGACTGCCGTCTCTCCGGCGCTCTTCTGCGGTATCACCGCCGCGGGCGGGGTGGGCGCCCTCGGCATGATGTCCGGGAACTCGGCGAGGAACGGGAGTTCGATCGCCGGGAGTGCGCCGAGCAGCGGAATCTCGATCGCCGGAACGATGGTGGGCACCGGCAGTTCGATCGCCGGGACGACGACCGAGATCGGGAACTCGACCGCCGGGCCGAGCGTGGCCGGCGCGATCTCGATGTGCGAGACGGGAGTAGCGGCGCCGGCCCCGATCTCCAGGATTTCGGCCGATACCCGACCTTCCGTGACCGGAAGGATGGCGTTGGTCCGGAACAACTTCTCCGGCGCGTCGGGAAGCGGTATTCCGTCGGAAACCTCGAATGTTCCTACGCCGGGAATGGTTACCGGCTGAGCCGATGCCTCCGCGGCGTTGAACAACATACCCAGCAGGGCGGCCGCTCCTGCGGTGAGTGCCCAGAAAACAGCACGTCGCAGGTAGCGGATATATCGGACGTCGGTCGATGATGCCATGATGCGGTCCTCCGATGCTCATATCGCCTGCCTTCGGTGGGCCGTACGACGCCGCGGTTCACGGCGCGCGGTACGATACCGAAGACTTCGAATTGATTCGAAAACCATCACGGTGATTCGTCAGTCCAGCGGATCCGATCCGAGCGTTCACCTTTCGGCATACATCGCATCATGTAAAGCACAACGCGCCTTTATTTTCGTAACAAAATAATAACTCGTTTCGCTGTGTCGTTCTGCAATATGAATTCCACGACTGCGGAATGCGTTTGCCAGACACAATGCGCCCCGCAGGGAACGGTTCCGCTGCGGGGCGCTTTTCATTCGTGGTTCACGCGGTGATCTGTTCCTCGATCTGCCTGGCGATCGTCCGGAGCTTGGCCGCGAATTCGCGGGCCGCACGCGGGTCGTCGCTGGATCCTCTGACGACGCGTTTGGTCAGCGCCGCGAGCCGGGATTCCATGGCGGTGAAGATGTCGGCCGCACGGTCGTTCTCGTTGCCCGGCAGTTCACCGCGCAGCCACGCCTGGAGGCGCTCGATCACCACTTCCTCGTCATAGCGTTCGGGTAGGAGAGCCACCGCTTGCCGGAGCTTTCCGGCGGTGACCTTCACCTCCGCGCCCGCCGCCACGGTGGTGTACACGGTGACCGCCGCGTCTTCGCCGTATTCGGCCGCCACCGGCAGCAGTTCACGCACCTGACCCTCGTTGATCGCCGGCGCGATCGGATACAGCCGCGCGGCGAGCGGCCACGCGCGAATGAGCTTGTGGGCGTAGGACCGCTGCATATCCCACCGCTGTTCCACATACTCGTCGAAGGTCTCGTGTCCGTCCCGGTACAGCCGGCCGTCGCGCACGATCTGCAGGGCCCGCCCGGCCGCCCAGAACGCGATGCGCAGCGTGTCGATCGACGATTCGCACACCGTCAACTGCGCCCGCTCCCGATCGCTGAGCGGGCCGTCGCCCGCGTCGGGCACCGGCATGGTCAAGACATTCGGACTCACGGCCGGCTTCGGCCGCCGCCACTCGGCATCTCGCAGCGGCGAGACGGGCGGCGTGTGCTCCGCGGTGTCGGAGAGCGGATTGGCACCGCCGATCGAACCTTTCCTGCGTTGTGGAGGCATCAGGCCGGCACCTCCAGCAGTGCCCGATACGCGCTCACCAGCTCGTCACCCACCTGCCGGTATTCGCCCAGATCCTCGATCGGGTTCTCGGCGCCTTCCCCCACCTCCCCGTCGGCCGCTTCCCGATACCACTTCCACGCGCTCAAGTAGGAACCGAATACGTCGTAGCCCGCGCTCTCCAGGTAACCGCGCTGCGCCCGGTATTCGGTCGAGACGTTCATGCCTTTCTTCATGATCACCGGCACTTTGGTCATCAATACCCGTACCCGTATTTCCCGGTTGCTGTCGGCGGCTGCCTCCTCGGCGGCTTTGAACGTGCTCGGCACTCGTTTGACTTCGGACGGGCTGACACTCGTCAACAGCAAGAGTTCATCACTCTCGGGTATAGCGGCCTTGAAGATCTCGGCCGACTCACCCCCGGCATCCACGATGATGACGTCGAAATCGGCGGCGTTGTCGGTGATGCAGTCGTTCACGTGCCGAGAGGGGAACGCCACCAGGTCGAACGGCACATCGATACCCCCTTTGACCAGCCGTCGGTGCCAAGAATATCCGGTCTGGCTGAGCGGGTCGGCGTCGATCACCAGCACCCGCAGTTCGTGAACCGAAGCGAAGTAGCTCGCCAAGAAGAACGCTGATGTCGTTTTGCCGACACCGCCCTTGAGATTCCCCAGCGTGATCACCAGGGGCTCGGGCAATTCGAGTGGCGCAACAGAATTCGTCATAGACGGTCCTCCGAGGGTGAGGAGTGCATTACTGTGCCGGGCCAGTCTGGCACAGTACCGCCGAATACCGTCTGATTGCGACGCCTTGTTGCAGCTGTGCCGCCGCTGCTCTGTGTCCAATTGGACACAAAAACGCCGGCGAAGCAACAGAGAAATCCCGTCATTCCGCCGAAGCGTCGGCCCGATCCTCACACCCTGCGTACCTCCCGCATCACGATGACGGCCCTCGCCGCTCCCGACCAGACTTCCTTCTTTGGGAATGTTTGGAGGTTTGCTCGGACTGTGCCGGACCCATGATTACCGCGAAGACTCTCGCGGTTCGATGAGGGACCGTGTCGAGAAGGCGGGTTTGTGATGGAGCCGCAACCGGTGAAGATCCGGCGCGATGACTGGCTGTTGTTACTCGATCCCCGGGTGGAAGCCGGCCACCCCCTGGTCAAAACCTCCCACGGAAGCCGTTGTCGGCGGCTGGATCATGGTCGAGGGTGGCGAAGCAGGGCCGTTCCAGCCGAATCCGGAATACCTTCCCGGGGACGACGAGACACCGACCGACCCCACGGATGCGTTGCTGCGCTCGGTGGCCGCGGGCAAGCCGGTCGGCGACGAACTGCTGGCTCCGATCCGCGACTCGGTGGTCGAGATCGCGTGTGATGAGCAGGACCAACCGATTGTGGACACCGCTCCGGACGGCGTCCCGTGTGTGCTCGTGGCCACCGCGGAAGCGCAGAAGGTGGACGTGGGGTCCGACCGCTGGTGGCCGATAGCCCGGCTCGACCCGGCGGTTCCGCGGCGGCAGAGATGTCGGGACACCTGCACAACCGGACGAACATCGATCGTGACGTATACGCCGCGACCGGAGATGTGATGACCCAGACCTGGCGCTCGCGCGAGAAGGTCTCCAGCGTCGGCGTCGAGGTGGATACTTCGGCCGGAGACGCGGCCGACTCACTATGGGAAGTTCATCGGGCACCCCGGGGCCCGGCGACTGGCTCTTCGGCTACCGAAGCTCCGGAATGAGCTTCGAACTGCGTGTCAGTGGAGCCTAGGGGAATCGAACCCCTAACCCCTGCCTTGCAAAGGCAGTGCTCTGCCAATTGAGCTAAGGCCCCCAGGGGTCAGCGGGTGGTCACCTCGTGCCACATGTCCGCGTCGTTGCGCCGGCGCAGCTTGGAGATGCCGAGAAGAACCAGAACCACGACCCCGGCGGTGAGGAGAGTTTTCATGGTTTCCACCCTACTGCGCTGCCGGAAGCGGGCCCAGAAGGGCTCGAGCCGCCGGCGCGATCCTCGTGAGCGCGTGGACCGAATCGAGGCATGGCTGCGCAGAGTCCCGGCAATTCCCGGGCGCAGCGCTGCACGGTGCCATCAGGACGGACCAGAGCCGCACGCGCTCCACCCCGCCGCAGCCACCTCCGCAGTTCGCTCCCCCGGCCCGCCGTCACCAGCACTCCGCCGCGTTCGCGGATCCGAGTTTGCTCCGCGCAGGTCGGCTGGATCGTGGTGACGATCGCATACCGGTCCCCGACGACGTCGTCGTAGCGACGGCCGTCCTCCAGGATCGCATTCGGCACCAGACGACCCGCCCGGCCGCCACCCAGGCGCGGCCGCGCGACCAGCTCGGACCGGTGCAGCGGCGGTGTCTCGCCGCTGGTGACCAGTGCGTGGAAACCGGGCAGACGGCGCAGGCGCGGAGCGAGCAGACGACGCAGCAGAGCGCCCAGTTCACCGCCCTCGGTCATCGCCACTCCGGTAAGCTTTGCCATTCGAATCATGTTCCGCACGTGCGGCTTTCGTTCGATCTGATAGGAGTCCAGCACGTGCTCGGGCAGGTCGCCTGCGAGCACGCCCGCGAGCTTCCAGGTGAGGTTCGCCGCGTCGCGCAGACCGGCGCCCATGCCCTGTCCGATGAAGGGCGGCGTGAGATGGGCGGCGTCGCCCAGCAGGAAGACCCGGCCCGCCCGCCAGCGGTCGGCGAGCTGGGCGCGGAAGGTGTACTCGGCCACCCGCAGCAACTGGATATCCTCGACCGGAACGTCGCCGGTCCAGGGGTGGATCAGTTCGTGAATCCGGCCGTTCTCGTCGTAGTCGGCCGCTGCCTCACCGGGACGCAGGCGGAACTCCCATCGATACCGTGTCGTTCCGATGCGCATGTAGGTCGCGGCACGGACGGGATCACAGACTTGATGTACGCCCTCCCACGCGCCCAGTTCGGCCGTGATGGCCACGTCGACGACCAGCCAACGCTGCTCGAAGTCCAGCTCACGCATCTCCGCGCCGATGGACGCGCGAACCAGGCTGTTCGCGCCGTCGCAACCCAGTACGTACCGCGCATCGACCGACTCCTTCGCGCCGGTGGTCCGGTCGGTGAAGTGGACCCGAGCACCACGACTTTCCTGGGTCACCGCGGTGACTTCGGCATCGCCACGGAGAGTCACTCCCGTACTGCGCCGCACCGCGGCACGCAGAATCGCCTCCAGCTCCGGTTGGTCGAACATGTTCGCGTCCGGGTACCCGTTGCGGCCGCCCGCCGTATCGCGGTGGAATTCGGCCAGCACCCGCAGGTCCCGGTCGAGCAGGCGCAGGCCGAGTGCGGGCCGGGAGATGGCGTCGAATTCGTCCTCGATGCCCAGCCGGGCCACGAGCCTGCGGATTTCACCGTCCAAGTGCACCGCGCGCGGTTGCGGGTAGATGCCATCCCACCGTTCCAGGACCAGCGACTCGACGCCGTATCGGGCGAGCAGTAGGGCCGCGGTGAGTCCGGTGGGTCCGGCGCCGACGATCACGACCGGAACGTTCATCAGCAGCTCCCAGCAGCGTCACGAGATTTGCGACAGCGACGAGGCACCCACGATCGCCGGCGCGGACTCGCGCACCCCATCGCCGATGCGGATATGGACGACGACGGCGCCGATGTCCTCGGTCACCGGTACCGCACCGTGGTGCGCTGGCGGCCGAGGTCGATGGCGCCGTCGTCGGTGGATATCGCGGCCTCGATGACGTCGCCGTCGCGCAGGTACTTCGGGTTCTTGGCTTGGCTTTTGAAGAACAACTTCCACTTCACCGCGGGCGGAAGCAGCGAGCCGATGATCTCGACCGGCTTGGGCGGGGCGCTGATCGCCGTGCCGACGGGGGTTCCGGTGAGCAGCAGGTCACCGGCGTCCATGCGCTGGAAACCGGTCAAGGCCCGCAAGGTCTCCAACGGCCGGTAGATCATGTCGGCGACGGTCATGTCTTGGCGCAGCGCGCCGTTGACCCACAAGCGCAGCCGCAGGTCGGTGAACCGTTTCAGCTCGTCGCCTTCCAGCAGCACCAGCACGGGACCGACGGGCGTGAAGGTCGGATACGACTTCGCTTCGTAGAACTGGGTTTTCGGCAACTGGACGTCGCGGGCGGAGATGTCGTTGGTGACGACCAGACCGGTGATGTAATCGGCGAGGTTGTCGCTGGTGATCTTCGATCCGACCGGCATCTCGCGACCGAACACCAGGCCGATCTCCACCTCGTAATCCAGCAACCGCACGTGCGCGGGCCGGATGACGTCGTCGTGCGGGCCGCTGATCGACCCCGATGCCTTGCGGAAGAACGTCAGCGGCACCGTCGCCGGATCACCGCCGGAATCCCGGACGTGCGAGGCGAAGTTCGTCATCTGGGCGACCACCCGGCACGGCGCGGTCACCGGTGAGACCGGCGCCAGGCTCTCGACCGGCACGACCTCGCTGCTCGCGGACGCCGCGACGATCGCCTGCCGATCTGCAAGCAGTTGCCCGGTGGTGGTCGCCCTGGTGTCGACCCTGGCCGCGCCCGCGGGTGTGACCACCCACCAGGCGTCGGCGGTGCGCAGAACGGAAATGCTCATGAACCGGCTACTTTCAACAGGCCGCGCAGGCGACGGAGATCGAATTCGTTGTCCTCGCGCAGCGCATCGACCATCGCACGCAGCTCGCGGAGGGTTTTTCGGCCCGGTTTGAGACCGAGGAAGTCTTTACTGGCAGGCGGCCCCCACTGCGCCAGCCCGGATGCGGTGAACGGCGCCCAGCCGGGTTCCACCGTGCAGTCGAACATGTCGCCGTCGCTGAAATGCTCGACGAGGAACCCGTCCGGGTCGCGCCAGTAGTCGAAGATCTGACTGCCCTGGATATGCCTGCCGATCCCCCACGACCGGTGGTAACCGTGATCTCGCAGGTACTCCCCGCCCGCGGCCATGGCGTCCAGGTCGGCGACTTGATAGGCCGAGTGCACGTACCGGTTCGCCGGGCCGAGCACCAGTGCCAGCGTGTGGTGGTCCGCGGGCGTCCGGCCGCGATCACAGCGGATGAAGCTCATCACCGGCCCCCGCTCGCGTTGCCCCGGGTAGTAGAGGAAGTCACTGACGATCAGCCCCAAGTGCCCCAGGTACCAATCGAGCGTTTCGCGATACCTGGTGGTCTGCACCACCACATGCCCCAGCCGCTGAACTCGCGCGGGCACGCGGGCCGGCCGCTGCGTCCGATTGACCCGAGCCACTTCGTGCCCGAAGTTGAACGTATGCGGCTGCTGCGCGGGCAGGAGGGGCAGTTCGTCGGTGTCGGCGACTACCCGCACGCGCAGCCCGCTCGGATCGGTCAGCTCGACGCTCGATCCGCCCAGAGTCTCGGGCAGGGGCACCACCGTGCCGCCTGTGGCATCGGCCAGCCGGAGCAGGTCTGCGATATCCGCCGCACGGAAGGCCGGGCCGGCGAACCGCGAGCGCACGCCTCGGCGGATCAATACGCATGGCGCCCGCGAGTCCGCACCCCGTAAGTACAGCTCGTCCACCGTGCGCGACGAGGTGGCGAAACCGAAAGCCTGCGCGAACACTTCGGCACGCTCCAGGTCCGGCTTCTCGAATTCCAGCCAGGCCAGATCGTGCACTTTGACGATCGGATCGCGCGCGCGGCCCGGATGCTCGCCCGCTACCGCGCCGTTCTCGCTGTGCAATCCGGTATGCGGGTCGTGACGGTTCATCAGCGACCACCCCTTCCTAGACTGACGATATCGTCACACACGACGCAATATTCAGTCAAGACTATTGAGGAATTCGTCATCACTGAATTGCGGCGCTACCATGGTCGGGCGCCGACAGGGAGAGGAGCCGGGCATGACCGATCGGACCGAGGTGGAGCCCAACCGCCTGGAGCGCCGCAAGGCTCGTACCCGCGCCGCCCTCGTGACCGCGGCCCAGTCGTTCATCGCGACCGGGAAGCTCAACGCGCCGATCCTGGAGATCACCCAGGCCGCGGATGTGGGCATGGGGTCGTTCTACAACCACTTCCAGAGCCGGGAGGATCTGTTCCAGGCCGCGGTGGAAGAGGCACTGGAGCAGCACGGCGCGGTACTCGACGACTTGACCCAAGGCATGGACGACCCTGCCGAAGTCTTCGCGCAGAGTTTCCGGCTGACCGGCCGTATGCACCGCAAACTCCCCACCCTGAGCAAGGTGCTGCTCAACAGCGGCCTGGCGCTCACCGCCTCCGAGAAAGGACTCGCGCCCCGCGCTCGTCGCGATATCGAGGCCGCGGCTCGCGCGGGCCGGTTCCAGGCACGGGACGCGGAGCTGGCCATGACGATCGTGTCCGGAGCCGCCCTGTGCCTCGGCCAGCTGCTGCACGATCACCCCGACCGCGACGACGCGTCCGCCACCGATCAGGTCACCGAGGACCTGCTGCGCATGTTCGGCGTCCCCACCGACGAGGCGCACGAAATCTGCTCGCGTCCGCTACCGTCCCTCGACTAGCGCCGGAACGCTCGTTCGCGAGCATCACCCGCCAGTGGCCCGCACGGCGCTCGCGGTGCACTCCTTGTCCAGTTCGGTGCCCTCGATGTCGAGATCCGGGACGTAACGCCCGAACCAACGCGGGTGGTACCACATGCGTTCGCCGACCAGGGCCATGACCGCGGGCACCAGCGTCAGCCGCACGACGAAGGCATCCAGGAGAACGCCGATCGCCAGCGTGAGGGCCAGTGGCTTGACCACCGGATTGTCGACCCAGGTGAAGGCCACGAAGACGGCGAACATGATCAGCGCCGCCGCGCTCACCACCCGCGCCGAGTGCGCGACCCCGTTCTGCACCGACCCGGTCGCGTCCCCGGTGCGGCTGTACTCCTCTTTGATCCGGGAGACGACGAAGATCTGGTAGTCGCTGGAGAGCCCGAAGATGATCGCCAGGATGATGATCGGCAGAAAACTCAGCGTCTGTGCCTGCGTCACGACGAAGAAACCCGCTCCCCATCCCCACTGGAACACCGCGACCTGAACACCCAGGGCCGCGAAGACCGACAAGATGAAACCGGCGATCGATGACAAAGGCACCAGCACGGTGCGGAAGGCGATCGTCAACAGCACCAGCGCCAAGCCGACGACGACCAAGAGGAAGATCGGCAGCGCCTCGGCCAGCCGGTTGGAGGTGTCGATGTTCGCGGCGGTCGTTCCGCCGATCAGGAAGGTGGCGCCCGTGTTCGCCTCGATGCGGTCGCGGTTGTCGCGCAGCCGGGTGACCAGCTGTGCGGTCGCCTCGTCGTCCGGCCCGGTCGTCGGCACGACCTGGATGAGCAACAGGCCGTCACCACTGCCCGCGGGCTGAACCGCGGCGACGTCGGGTTCGGCGCGTAACCGGTCCATCAACGTCCGCGCCGCATCCGGGGCGGTGGCCCGGGACAGATCGGTCACCATCAGCAACGGTCCGTTGAAGCCCGGACCGAACGAGCGGCTGACCAGTTCGTAGGCCTTGTGCGCGGTGCTCGATTCCGGCTGCGACTCCCCGCTCGGCAACCCCAGATGAATCCGCGTGACCGGGATCGCCAAGACGATCAGCACCCCTGTACCGAGCACGAGCAAAGGCAACCGGTAGCGCGTGACGAACCGGCCCCAGCTGTGCCCCACGGTGCGCTCCGGCTCGTAGGCCGCGATGCGCGCCACCTCTTCGGGGCGTCCGGGATGCAGCGGCGGCGAGACGAAGCGGGCGACAGTCTCGCCGGCGAACCCGAGCAGCGCGGGCAGCAACGTCAGGGCCACCAGCATCGCCACCAGCACGGCGCCCGCCGCCGTCAGACCCATGACCGTCAGAAACGGGATACCGGCCACCGCCAGCCCGCACAGCGCGATGATCACGGTCACCGCGGCGAAGACGACCGAACTGCCCGCCGTGCCGACAGCCAGGGGAATCGACTCCCCCGCGGCGAGCCCCAGCACGATGTTGTGCCGATGCCGGGACAGGATGAACAGCGCGTAGTCGATTCCGCACGACAGTCCCAGCATCAAAGCCAGGGAGGTCGCCGCCGCGGGCACGTCGACGAACGCGGCCACACCGAGGATTCCGGTCAGACCGATCGCGACGCCGATCAACGCCGTGACGATAGGCAGCCCGGCGGCGACCACCGCCCCGAACGTGATCAGCAGAATGACGAAAGCCGCGGCGATACCGAGGATCTCGGGCGTCTCGGGTATCTCCGCGGTGAAGCCCGGGTACACCGCCCCGGAGAACTCCACCTCGAGTCCCGCCGCGCGGGCGGGCACGGCAAGGTGGTCGACCCCGTCCAATGTCTCCTCGGTGACATCCCCCACCGGCACCGAGAACTGCACACTGCCCAGAGCGACCCGCTGATCGGGTGAGATCGTCTTCGCCTCGAACGGATCGACTACCGTGGCAACCTGCGCCAGCCCGCGCATTCCAGCCATGACCTGCTCGATCTCAGCGCTCGGCTGCGAATCCGTGACCTTGATCGAACCGGGGGTGGCGAACACCACCTGCATCTGCGCGCCGCTATAGGCCGGCATCTGCTGCTTCAGCAGCGAAACAGCGTCCTGCGATTCGGTATTCGGAATGGTGAAGTTGTCGGTGGTCTTGCCACCGCTCACCGCGGCGAACCCGATCGCGCAAGCGAGCAGCACCAGCCATACCGCCACCACCCACCAACGCAGACGAGCGACCGTGCGGCCGAGGGCGAACAGATACCGAGACATGCGGGTCCTCTCATCGAGCAACCGACAACACATCGAAGAACCGGATCGTGACGCTGCGACCAACCCTAGCGGCCATACACGACAACCTGCCGTTTTGACCATGTCAGCGGGAAGAAGGTACCGTTTCGAGGCGTCTGTACACGTACGCCGTGCCAGCCGCGGGGCCTTAGCTCAATTGGCAGAGCACTGCCTTTGCAAGGCAGGGGTTAGGGGTTCGATTCCCCTAGGCTCCACTCCTCGAAGGCTCATGCTCACTGCGAGCATGAGCCTTTGTCGTGTTCTGCCATCATTCCGACGCAGGTTGATTGCTCCCGTCGGTTGTTCGAGGATCTGGTTGTGGGTCGCCCGGCGGTTGACCCTGACGCAGGGTCAACCTCTCAGCATGGTTGGCATGACTACGAAACCCGATGCGATGCGGTATTTCACGATTCACCACGACGGTGTCACGATCCCGGTGTCTCGCAACGGCCGGGGACGACCGCTGGTCCTGTGCCCTGGGCTGAGTTCGACACAGGCCGATCTGCACGAGCTGATCGAGCTGCTGCGGCGCGACCACGACGTGGTGGCCTTCGACCTCAGGGGCCATGGCCTCGCCTCGGCCGCCGACCGGTACTCCTTCGAGGCTTTCCTCAGCGATCTCGGTGCCGTGATGGCGGAGCTGGGACGCCTCGACCTGCCTTCGGCGCCCGTGCTCGTGGGCTACTCGCTCGGCGCGGACCTGGTCGTGCACTATGCCGCTGAGCGTCCCGACACCGTCGCCGAGGTTGTTCTGATCGATGGGGCGAACCCGGTGCCCGAACCGTTCCTCACCGAGGCGGACCTGCCCGAGTTCCGCGCGATGTGGGAGGACCAAGTTACCGCGCAGAAGGCGGCCGAGGGCACCGAGCGTCAGGTGCTGCTCACCGCACAGGAAATTCTCGACCTGAATCTCGAACTGGATGTGGTCCGGTCCGGAATCCTCGGCCGGTACCGGAAGATCGACCGCCCGATCAGCATGATCATGTCGAGCTCGATGGCCGGCGACCGCGACGAAGGGCTTGCCCCGCAGTTCAATCGCAACTGGCGTGCCGGCATAGAGCGGCTCGTCCGCGAGCAGCCGCACATCGCGACGTCCTGGCTCGACGCCGACCACGGGCTGGTGTTCACCCACGCCTCGGAGATCGCCCAGATCATCCGGTGCACACAAGGCCCAGCAGGCTCAGGCCACTGCGCAGGTCCAGGAGACTGGTCGGATGCTGACCATCGGTGAGCTGGCGTCCTACGCCGGGGTGACAGTGCGGGCGGTGCGACATTATCACGCCAAGGGCCTGCTGCCGGAGCCGGAGCGGGACCATTCCGGCTATCGGAGGTACGACGCAGGCACCGTGGTCGAGCTGATCAAGATCCGGACCCTCACCGAGGCCGGGGTCCCGCTGGCTCGGGTGCGGGAGCTGCTACAGGCCGACGCCGACGAGCTCGCCGCGGCGGTTGCGGACATCGACAAGCGACTGTGTGCGGAGATCCAGGAGCGACAGCGGCACCGCGAGCGGATCGCCCGCCTCGCCGCCGGGGACAAGCTGGCGCTGCCACCGGAAGTCGTCGAGTTTCTCGAGCGGCTGCGGGCGCTCGGGGTCGACGAGCGGATCGTCCAGTTCGAACGCGACGGCTGGATCCCGTTGGCTGCGCGCGCACCCGAGCGGGTCCCGGAGTGGATGGCACGCAAACGGAAGCAGATCGCCGACCCGCAGCTCATCGACTTCTATCTCACCCTCGGTCAGGCTCTCGACCGGGCCGGCGACAACCCCGAGTTGGTCGAACTGGCCGACAAGATGGCCGCCTACATCACGCGGATAGCCGACGAGCAAGGCGATGACTACGTCGGCGGCGACATCGAGCCACCGTTGGCCGCACTGCTGGACACACTGGCGTTCGACACCGCTCCGCCGGCCCGTCGACTCATCGAGCTACTGAAGAAGCGAGGCTGGACCGGCTGGACCAAACTCGAGCGTGTGGACCAGACACGGAGTGCGGCCGGAACACGGCGGTCCCGGGCCGTCGCCAGTCAGCGCATCGCACCGTCGTGACGTCGAATTCTCGCTTGCTCAGCAACCGGACCTAGGCGACCCGACGGGCTTACGCCAAACCGTGCTGTGCACACAGTTGTGGACAACTTCCCAGCGAGGTGCGGTGCTCGCGTAACAGAGTTTTGATCGCCTTGGCGTAGCGGGGGTCAACTGCCGGCCGAGCCAAGCGGCGCCGGGAGGTTGTGAGGTATCTCCTGGGGGCGGAAACGCCTCGGATACGAGTCAAAGCCCTGCTGTGACACCACACGTGTTGCTGGAGTATCGAATGCGGTCCTGACCTGCAGGTTCATGGGTGGGCCTAGGAGGACTTGAACCCTAGGCCTCATGCCCGTGAAAACTGCTGGTCAAGACCCTATCTCACAAGCTCACCAGTGGTTCTGACGTACATCTCAGGACGTTTGGTTACGTTTCGGTACCCAACCTTACACATTTG
Source organism: Nocardia sp. NPDC057455 (assembly GCF_042802775.1). Lineage (NCBI taxonomy): Bacteria > Bacillati > Actinomycetota > Actinomycetes > Mycobacteriales > Nocardiaceae > Nocardia > Nocardia sp. NPDC057455. The sequence goes on from NZ_JBHVDM010000020.1 coordinate 69,574, forward strand.
TGGTGACAGCGCCACCAGCCATTTCGCCGACTGGGGAGCGAGGGCTGGTGACGGCGTCACCAGCCGTGAACCAGACCAGCGGGGGCTGCAAATCACGCCGTCAGCGTGAGCATCTCTGATCGCACTCGCGGTAGTCTGCCCGCGATCACCTGTGCCGCGGACTCACTTGCGGCGCGGTCGTTGTGACCGTATCGGCGATCGGTTGTAGTCACCGATTCGTGTCCGGCGTCACGGGACACGACGAAGATCGGCACCCCGTCCTGCAGCTTCCACGATATGCCGGTGTGCCGCAGTGTGTAGGGCGTCAACCGCTTCACGCGCAGACTGTCGACGGTGGATGCGAACCGCTCCAGCAACTCCTCTGGGTCACCGCCCTGCCAGCGCGACTTGCGTGTGAACAGTGAGAAGTCGCCGCACGCGAGCGCGTCCAGGCGCCGCAGGGCTGGTTGCCACGCGTCCTTGTAGAAGACGGCCGCGGTGATGGGCGTGCCGATCACCGTGTGGAACAGCAACTCCTCGCCCGGACGCGTAAGGTCCAGTCGGTCGAGGGTCTCCAACGGCACGTTCACCGTCCGCACACCCCGCTTGCTCTTCGGTTTGCCCAGCTTCAGTTTGCTGCCTGCGTCTTTCCACGCCTTGTTGATCCGCACCGCGCCGGTCCTGCGATTGACATCCCGCACCAGCAACGCCCCGACTTCACCGGGCCGCGCCATCGACACCAACCCGAACTCTGCCTGCGAGCGCCACCGCGGCGCCAGCAACTGCTCGAACAACTCCCACTCATCGTTGTCGAAGATGTCGATCTCCGGCGCATCATGACGCGGCAGGCGAGTGCCTGTGCACGGGTTGAACGGGATCAGCGGTTGCGGTCGCTGCTCGGCAGCCGCCCGCATCCCCGCACACAGGAATCCGTGCTTGTTTTGGATTGTCTTCGGCGCGTTGCCCTTGTCCTGCTCCAGATACACCACCCACGCCGCATCGGTGTCCTGCGTGATTGCCGCGATCGGCAGATGCCCCATGAACTCGTCGATGTCGTTGCGGATGTAGCCGTGGTACTTGCGGCGCACATTTTCTTGAATCCCGGTAAGCCGGTCGGTGTAGTGACGCAGCCACTGCGACAAGGTGATGTGTTCAGGACGGCTACCGCGCTGGGCTTCGAGGACCTTCCGCGCAACTTCGACGCCGACCCGGGCAAGCAGCGCCGCCCACCGGGACGCTTCCTCGTAGTCATCGAACGTCTCAGCCGACTGGCGCCGACGTCCACCGACCTCGACGCTGAACAGCACTTGCCAAGCCACGGTCCCGTCCTTGCGCGGACGAGGACGAGCAGTACGCACTATCCGTTACCTCCGGTCCGATCGAAAGGCATCACTGTCGGATCCACGCTGTCACCCACCGCCACGATCACGGCAGCCACAACGTGCTTGTTGCGGTCGTGTTCGGCGTGCGAGTGAGGGAAACTCCCAGGGTGCAGCAGTAGTCCATGGGAGTCGTGATGATTCCGCGACAGCATAGATCCCGCTGTTCGAGGTCGGTTGCGGGCGGGGTAGATCGATGCCGAGTGGATCGGGCTTCGGCCTGCCACCGCAACGCGCCGTCCGCGTCCTGGCCCTCGTGTACATCCACTCACGGCCGTTCGGCTCGGGAAGAAATCCTCGAGCGTCCACCTTTCACGGAAGTTATACGGAGCCTCGGGGCTGTTCCCTTACCCCGATTTCGCCGGCGATGAGGCCCTCCGCTACCGCAGCGCGGGCCTTCTTGGCCGCCTCGAGCGCGTCGTGATACGCCGCAATCTGCTCGTCGTAGGCACTGAGCGCTGATCCGGTGGCTTGTTGCTCGGCAATCGGCGGGATTGTCATTTCCAACTTCCCCAGCGCCTTAGCGGTGATCGAGTAGACCACGCTGCCGCTGGATCGTCCTTGCATCCACTGCAAGATTCCTGGGCGGGATAAGAAGGACAACAGGTAATGCGGGTCGAGATCCGTTTCGCGTACTCTCAGCCGAATCAGGTTCGGGCCGAGTAGCGAGCCCGCGTGTTCTTGGGTGACGATGACCGGGTCGCCGACCGCACCGGTTCGAACCACCACGATGTCGCCAACGTGCAAGATGAACTGCTCCAGCTGACGCATCTGGTCTTGGCCTAGGCACTCGAATTCATCGAGCACGATACGTCGGTCCCGGAGGTGCTTGTTGAGGATGATGGGGATTCCCTCCGCAGTACGGTGCTCCTTCCGAACGTGGCTTGGTGAAGGGCCCGGCTGGATGTCACACACATCCTCCAACCGACGAACCTGCCATTCCGACGGCAGCCACGGTCGCAGTTCGATTCGCTCGATCCGTTTTGTGGCCCGCGCGACAACGTCGGCCGAGGTGTGCGCTACCGTCCGCGCTTCCTTCGCCATCCGGAGCAGTTCACCTTGATGCTGTCGCTCGGACGACTGACGATAGCTGGATGGATCGAGTGCATACTCGGCGGCACGAATCCCCCGGGGGGTGACCACGATCGCATGGCAGTTGGGAGTCAACATACGAGTCGGCCCCGGCGGCAGAGCATCTGCCGCGTCGAGCTGTTCGATGACGGCGGCGACCACGTCCTGTGGCAGTCGGTTGCGGCCTCCACTGGCCGCGACTCCCGCCAACCGAGCGTCGATGAACGTTACTGCCGTCGCTGAGCCCTTCGGATGTTGCAGCACCCAGATCGTCCCGGCGAGGTCGGTTCCGCGAAACAGCCTGTCCGGCAGCGCGATGATCGCTTGCACAGCGCCGGCTTCCACCATCCGCTGACGGATCTCTCGCTCACTGCGATTGCTCGACAGACCCGCTCTAGCGGGCATGAGCACTGCCGCTCGACCTGTCGGCCGCAGTTTGGAAATGGCGTGCTGCAGCCACGCGTAGTTGTCGTTGTGTGGGGGTGGATCACCGAAAGGCCATGCGACGGAGATGTTGTCGTCGCCGTACTCGGACTTGAGGTTGAACGGTGGATTGGTGATGACCACGTCGGCGAGATGTACTGCGCTGTCATCGGTGATCCATGGTGCCGAGGTGCCCGGTCGCAGAGTCGCGGCAGTGCCGACAGTCGCCAGGCTCAATCCGGCGAGGCGCAGCAAATCGGGGTTCGGGCCGTTGCCATGGGCAGTGATGAGGCATCCGGGCTGGTACCTGCCCGCTGCGGATCGCAGCAGTTCTCCACCGCGGATATGGGGATCGTAGAGAACGGCGCTGTCGGCGGTCGGGTCAACGACAGCACCGACCATCAGGTCGACCACAGCGGGTGGCGTGAAGTACTCCGTGCTACCGAGTTCCGCCTCCGCGTCGTATCGCTGCACCAGGTAGGCGACTGCTCGCGGTCCGAGCACCTGAATAATCTCGAACAACCGCTTCACCTCGGCAGATGGCTGCGGACGTAGGGAGCCGAGGATGGGCGACATGTTCACCGCGATCCCGTATCGCCGGACAGCGGCATCGAGATGCCGCCCGAGTCGAGTGAGCACTTGGGGTTGAGTTGATGGCGTCTGAGCCAGTCTCTTGAGTTCTTCCCACGATTCCGGATCGCAGACGCGCAGGAAGATCATGCACATCGCCGCAGTGATGCGATCGGTGTTCGATGAGGACCTGCCCCGACCCCATTTGCGCAGCAGCTCCAGGAGGTCGCGCACCACGGTGGCGAGCTTTGGGGAATCGTCTGGCTCCTCGATCTCGGCCAGACGACGGCGTTGCTGTGCCGCCAGCTCCCGCCGCACGCGCATCCCGTAGGTGAAACCCTCATGCTCGCCGTCACGCAAGCCGCTCGGGATGCGACGCCGGTCCAACCACTCGAGCGTGCGGGCGAGATCGTAGTACTGACGCCCACGGTCATCGGTGGCTACGGGGCCGGGAAAGTCGGTGTGGCGGTTCTCCCAGATCTTGAATGTCGCGCTGTTGACTCCCGCGAGTTCAGCGAGTTCTGATCGGCTGATCAGCGACGTAGCGAACATGGGATCGTTCACTGCTCGCCGCGCTCTCGACGGAACATGCTGCGAACACTGTCTCGAAGGAATACCAGAAGGCCGTGAGCGTCCCGCCTTCGTTTCGGATCGGGGTGGAACAAGTTGACGCCAATCGCCAACAGGAACACCACACTGGTGACCAACGCCCACCACACGAGTACACAAGTTACCGCCGCCTTGCCGCCGGCCAGCATGTCGAACATCGTCGTTATCCTCTCGGTTCGGATCGACGTCCAAACTAGAGCCTTCAACCTCACTAGTCGACACGCCTCTAGACAGACCGTTTAAACCGAGATGACCGTTACAGCTGAATCTGCGATGCCCTCAGGGCGACAAACCCGAGGTGAACTTGCATTTTCCTGCCACTTGAGCTGAACCTACACACCGCTCTGCTGCTACACACGCAACTGCGCACCGGCAGTGCGCGGAACTATTCCGCGCCATCCGGCTTCGCGAGTAGTGCTGGACCCCGCAGAGCGGAGGCGGGCCGCCACGTATCGGCCAGCCACGGGAAGCTGCGCTGAGATGGTGGTCTGGAGCCGATGCACAAAGCATCCGGTGTCTCGTCTTCAAGCCCTACGAGGGTGACCGCTGCGCAACCTCCGGCGGCGGGCGCGATCGCTGAGGACGTCGCCCGCGCAGCAAGAAAAAACGGAACCCCAGCGAGGGCTGTGGTCATACGACCGGCCGATCCATTCTGGGTTGGTTGTCCTCTCACCAACCGCCGATCGCGTGAGGCGCGTCTGCCGACTACATCACTGCGGTCCGCCGTACGACGGATGGGCGGCAACGGAACCTGTTGCGCGCCCGGTGCGTCCTATAGTTCGTAGGCGATCTGTGGAGTGCGCTACGAGGGAGACAGCATGTCCGATCAGTTCCAGGTCGAAGTCGATCGGCTGCGCGATGCCTCTCGGTTCGTCGCCGATAAAGCCCAGCTCATCCGTGATCGTGTTGCCCAGCTGGACAACACGATAGGCAAAGAACTCCTCGCCGACGGCTGGCGCGGTAGCGCGGCATCGGCCTACGACGAGTCATGGATCGAATGGAAGCAAGGCGCCGACGACATCGTCGCCGCACTCGAAACCTCGGCAACAAATCTCGCGGACGCAGCCAACGGATACGAGCTGCGCGACACCACCAACCGTAACGCGATCACCCAACTGGGAAACCAGGTGTAGCCATGACCGACGACGACTACAGCTACCGGGTCAACCTCCAGCAGCTCGACGACGCGATCACAACGATGGATAAGTTCGGCAAAGAGGTCGAGGGCTGGTTGCGCGAAGTCGACCAGCACATCGCCGACCTGCACCTGTCCTGGTCGAGCCCGGCGGCCCGAGCTCAGCGAACCGCCCACGACCGATGGATGGCCGGTGCGGCGGAGATGCGCGAAAACCTCGATGAACTGCGTGAGGTAGCGCGCCGCGCCCACACCAGCTACACCGGAGTCGCTGAAACAAACCTGGGGATGTGGCCCTGATGGCCCCACCCACATTCCCGATCATCGTGTGCAGACACCAGGAATACCACTCGGCCGGAGACGCTTTCGCGTCGATCCGAGACGGCAGCACCGAAGTCCACGCCGCGCTGGTTCGGACACTCACCGGCTACGGCGGGATGGCCGGCACCGACAACGCGGGCCGCGAATGGGCCAAAGCCTATGACGAGGCCGCGGGACTGGCGTTGCAAACCTCGGCCAAACTGGTCTCGGCGTGTGGACGCACCGGTGATCTCCTCACCGCGGGCGCCTACAACCACGCTTCCGGCGAGGCCGCGGCCAACCCTTCTTCCGTCGCTGCGCCGCCGATACCGACCTTGGGTTTCGAGCCGTGTCTGGCGCTGTTCGTCCCATCGGCCTCCGGCGCGGCCGGGCCCGAGCCTTTCGGGTGGTCGCTGGTCAATGCAGTGTCCGGGCTGGTGTGGCCCGACGGTCACCAAGACCAGCTCAGAGCCGCCAAAACCGTGTGGCACGACGCTGCCGCCGCGCTCGGCGACTCCTCCGCTGCGATCCCCGGCGCAGTCGGCATGCTGGAGAACCAGCAATCACCGGAAATCCCCAACGCTGTCCGGACCTGCAACGAGATGGGTATCGATCTCGGCCAGCTGGCAGCCTCGTTCCGGTCGATCGGCGACGCCTGCGGTGAGTACGCCCAACACCTCGATGATGCCCACCATCAGATCCTCGATGAGCTCCGCAAGATGCTCATCGAAACCGCGGCGGTCGAAGCGGCCATCCAGGTCGGCGCGTTCTTCACCGCCGGACTGTCCGAGCTGGGCAACGTCGGTGTCGTCGCACGAATCAGCATGTACACCGCGCGGATCGGCAGGATCATCACCGAACTGGTGACCAAAGCCACTGCCATCGCTCGCCGGGTGACAGGTGTCATCGGCACCGCGCTCAAAGCTATGTTCTCCCGACTCGGGCGCTGGCTCGACCAGGCCGTGGCCAAGATCTGGCGAAGTGGTGACACCGCACCCCAGCTCTTCTCCCGCCGCGCAGCACGCAACAACATCGAAGTCCTGGAAAAGGGCGACAACCTCGTCCCGATGACCGAGGACGCCATCAGATCCCTCGCCGAGCGAGCAGGGATCGACCTGACCGGAGTAGAGATCGTCGTCGCTAAGGACGCCGAAACCGCCCGCTACTTCGACTACTGGGACGCATGCGCCCAGACCCCCCACGAGCTCGGCGGCCGCCAGATCATCTTCGGGCCAGCCTCATTCATGGACGAGGAAACCATGGTCGCCACCATCGCGCACGAAGTCACCCACACCCGACAAATCCGCGAAGGACTGACCATCAACTCCCAGACACTCCGCGACGTCGAAGCCGAAGCCTACGCCAGCGAAGCCGGCCCCCTCGCCCGATTCAGAGGAGCACAACGATGACTCCAGTCGACTTCACAGTCACCCACCTCTGGGACCTCCCCCACCGTGGCGGCCTGCTTGTCACCGGCCGACTCACCTCCGGCACCATCGGCCCCGGAGACATCCTCCATGACTCAGCCAGCGGCGAAACGGTGCGCATACTCGGCCTCGAGTTCCACGGCAGCCGTGAACCCGAAGAATTCACCCTCGTCATCGACCGCCGCGACACCGACCACGTACGAATCGGCCAACGCCTCATCAACCCAACCATCCCGACCGCACCCGGCACGGAGAACCGATGACCGACCTACCGCAGTGGGAACAGCAACTCCAGCACGAACTCGCCGAGATCCGCCGCAACAGCCAACGAGCAGCCCAAGCCATCCAAGCCGTGCGCGGCCGCGGCGAAACCCGCGGCATCACCATCGAAGTCAACGCCCACGGCGACATCACCACCCTGCACATCGCCCCAGGCGCCATGAAATGGTCCAGCACACAGCTGACCAACGCACTCCTGGAATGCCACCGCCAGGCACAGGCGGACGCAGCGACCAGAGCAAGCAAAGCCGCCCGAACAGTCGATCCGCGGATCACTGCCGAGCTACAGCAACTGCGGAACATGGCCGCGCCCGAACCGACAAAGCCACACCGACCGCCTCTGACTGAAAAGGAGATCCAAGCCGCCGACGACGCGTACTTCGAACGCATGAACCGACACGGCTGGAGCACGTGATGGTATTGAACCGTCGCCAAGGCTGCGGCTGTGACGGGTCCGCGTCGATGCGCTGAAGGCGGTGCAGGCCCACGGCGGTCATATTCGCGAATCCAGCGTGCGCGCGGCGCGAAAGACGTTGCATCTGAACAGTACGCTTGACTTCCTTGATCCCTTGCTCGCTCATGAGCGGTCCCCGATGACGCGACCACCTGATCTGGGACGGCTCACTCCGCACCCCGGTACGGGAGTCCGTCAGGGGCGCGGCGGTTCGTCCTCCTGGAATCGCAGACGCCCAGCACGGACTCCGGTGGCACATGCCTACGCCGCCTGGCCTACATTCTGCGAGCTGAAACGACACTCCGACAGACAGAGAGAAACCGGTGCCGAAACATCGTCCGCGATAACGATCCGGTGGCCGGGTCGCGTCGGATCCCGTCGAGAGTTCTTCGCCACCATCAGTTCACTTATCCACGGACACAGTGTATCGATTCTTACAAACGTGGATGGATCGGAGGACATCACTACGGTGCGATGCGATGATTACTGTTGTGGTTCATTGGATCCCACTCATCAGCTCGCTTGTCGTCGCTGGCGCGGCCTTTGTGGGCGTATTGATCAACAATCGAACGAATCGCCGGGCAATCTCAGCAGCGGACGAGCGGAACCAGATCGCACTGGACGCTGCCCAGCGAAACGTCGACGCAACCATCTCCGCTGCGGCCAGAAATATTGAAGCAACCAACGCTGCCTCGGAGCGTCGTGAACATGATAAGTGGCGAAGGGAGCAAATTGTCGCCATAGTTGCAAACGCCCTTGACATAGCGAACACTACTTGTCAAAGGCTATGGCGAAAATCCGAATGGAATAACGATGCTCTTCTGAGCTTGCCATCTGAGTTGCATCACATAGTTGAGCAGTCGCGGGCTGAAGCCAATGCATTGAAGATTATCGCAGATGACACCCTGTACCGATCATGGGAAAATCTTTGGGCAGTATTGGTAAATTCACTACTTGCTGCCTACGACTTCCGCAAGCGACACCGAGATGAGAACTACGAGGAAATAGTAAGGCTGGCGATAAAGGAACAGGTTGTTTGCCTGATGAGAGTCCATGAGGCAGAGAGTCATCTCATCTCAGCTGCAAAGGCCGTCCTGCCTTTGTGCCTGTACATGTATCACCCGCTCAACTCGATACCCCCATCGCTTGAACAACCGCCTTCACCTGCGCGATCTAACGGGGCGAGCGTGGCGCCAGGCCGGGCATCGGCGCCGTCGGCGCCGATGCTGATCGTCCAGTCGGCGGGGTGTCGCAGCCGATCCTGAATTTGAGCACGTAAGCGTGAGCGATTTAGCAGCGGTCATTCGCCCGACCTCCACATCGACCCTGTCCCCCGCTGTCAAAGTGGTGCCCCACCCAGTAGAGCATGAATTGGTGGCGAGCTCCCCTTGGGTTCGATTCCCCAGCTCCACGATAGAAAGGCCAGGTCAAGCCCTGGGCTTTCGCATGCGATGGGCTCTTGGTCCACACCGCGGTCCACATTGACATCTGAGGGGATGTCAGCGCAACAATACGAGAGGTTTAAGTATGCCCGCACCGCGGGCCCGTACCCGCGAAGACGGTACCGTCTTTGTCAGGGGAGGTTCCGCCTCTATGGGCGACGGCCAGTCCCAGAAGGGTGCTCCTCACTCGCGATATGTCGAGTCGATGCCGGTCAAGTCTGGGGGCGTGGTGCAACGGGGGCGGTCACCGCTGATCCGTTTTCGGTCAGGCGGTGAGTGTTGTGGAGGTGGTTTCCTCCTGTTCGGTCGGGTCGGTGTCGGTGCTGATGGTGCGGGCGAGCACGTCCAGGCCGAGGTAGCGGCGGCCTTCGATCCATTCGTTGTGCTGCTCGGCCAGTACGGCGCCGACGAGCCGGATGATGGCGTTGCGGTCGGGGAATATGCCGACCACGTCGGCGCGGCGCCTGATTTCCTTGTTCAGCCGTTCCTGTGGGCTATTGCTCCAGTTCTGGCGCCAGAGCTGTGTGGGGAAGGCGGTGAACGCCAGCAGATCCGCGCGTGCCGCGTCCAGATGCCCGGCCACCTTCTGCAGTTTCTCGGTGAGTGCGTCGAAAATTCGATCACATTGGGCGGCAACACATCAGCGTCGGCTTGGTCGAAGACCGAGGGTGCGCACCCACAGCCACGACGATTTCGGACATACCGACATCAAAATTGACGGTGTAATGCGTTCGACAGCGTTGCCACGAGGCGCCGGGCAGGGCCGCGCCGATCGCGGCCACCAAGCCGGCGCCCACACACACGAGGCCGACACCGACGAGCCCACCGATCCTGACACGTAGCAACTCCCGCCGCTCGGCCTCGGATATCGTGAACAGTCCTCTTCGGCCGCCCGGGTCCTCGCCGTCGCCGAATCCTGCGAATAATGAACGCATGTCGGGCGCAGAGCTAGGCTGAGCGAAAGCCTCTGCCGCAGAGCTATCGACCTTGCAGACGCGATGCGAATCACGCATATGATGGGCCGACGGAACGTCGGAGCCGTAGGTGCGAACTTGTCGGATCCGGACGATAAGTTAACATGCACGGCCGGTATGCGCATCTGTGCGACATACGCGTACGCGCGGCTACCTGTCCCTGCTTGATGAGAAGGTGGACTTGACCGACACCACGACCCTTGCTGCCCCCGGTGCCCCGAAGGTGCTGACCGAGACCGACACCAGCCCATTGGTGCAGCATCTCGACGAGGGCTACCTCATCGACTTCCTCACCAACAAGCCGGTGAAGGACAACGGCAAGGAGAGGGTGCGGCAGCGGATCCTGCGGGTGCTCTTCCACGAGTATCAGGTGGCCCCGGAGGATATGGAGCGCGATTTTCCGGTCAAGATCGGCCTAGACGGGAAAACCAGGAACAAGAAGGTCGATATTGCCGTCTTCGCTCCCGGCGCCGAACACACCGAGGCCAATCTGCGTCGTGTGGTCGTGTGCAAACAGGAGCCCAAGCGCGGCAAGAACGTCGTCAAGCTGCGTGACCTGGACCAGATGAAGTCCGAGCAAGCGGAGCTCGAGGCGCTGCTGGGCGCCGAGGACTTCCCCGAGCGACGTCACGGCATGTGGACCGACAATCTCGACTTTTTCTTCATCGAGAAGGAGTCGGGTCGTTTCGGCGCCACCTACCACCAGCGTGCCGACTGGCCGCTGGCCGACGGAACCGTCGGCTCCGGCCAGGTCGCCTCCGCCCAGCAGCTGCGCCGCGCCGAGCCGGAGATGCTCAAGGTCACATTCCGGCGTTGCCACAACTACATCCACGGCAACGAGGGCATGCCGAAGGACGCTGCGTTCTGGCAGTTCCTCTACCTGCTCTTCGCGAAGATGTATGACGAACGCGCTGCGCGCGACGGAAGTCCCCGACGCTTCTACACAACGATGACAGAGCCGTATGAGGAGCAGGGCCGGGCTGCGATCCGAGCTCGGATCCTCGACCTCTTCGAAGACGTCAAGCAGCAGTACGCCGCTTCCAGGTTGTTCAGCGACCGCGACCAGATCACCCTCTCTGATCGGGCGTTGGCCTTCATCGTCAGCGAGTTGGCGTCTTACGATCTGGGCCGCACGGATATCGATGCCAAGGGACTGGCCTACCAGGAGCTGGTCGGCACGAACCTGCGGGGCGATCGCGGGCAGTACTTCACTCCGCGCGGCGCGGTGAGGCTGATGATCGACATCCTTGACCCCCAGGAGGATGAGACTGTTCTCGACCCCACCTGCGGTACCGGCGGGTTCCTCCACGCCACCTTGACCCACCTGCACCACAAGATGCAGGACGAGGACGGCACCCGCGGGCTCCCCGACTCGCCTGAGCAGAGCGAGCGCTACCGTGACCGGCTGCGCGCATACGCCGACCGGCACCTCTTCGGTGCTGATTTCGACCCGTTCCTGGTGCGGGCTACCTCGATGAACATCATGACGCTGGCCGACACCCCCGGCAACGTCTTCCACATGGACTCGCTTGCCTTCCCGAGGGGCCATCTCTCCGGTGTCGCCGAGGCGAATAGGCGGATCCCGCTGGCAAAGGGCAACTCTCCAGGCGTGGTCGATGTGCTGCTGACCAACCCGCCGTTCGGTGCCGATATTCCGGTCAGTGACGAGTCGGTGCTCGGCGACTTCCGCGAAGGTGTGGCGAAGTCGTGGTCGCGCGACAAGGAGACCGGCGAACTGCGTGAGAGCGCTAACCTCCCAGGCGCTCTAGCGCCCGAGCAGTTGTTCGTGCAGCGCGCCATCGAGTGGATCAAGCCTGGCGGTCGGCTCGGTATCGTTCTACCGAACGGCATCCTCTCCAATCCAGGCCCGGCCGACGAGGGCATCCGCCGCTTCATCCTGCGAGAGTGCTGGGTGCTGGCCAGCATCGAGCTGCCGGTAGAGACGTTCATCGTCGATGCAAACGTCAACATCCTCACCACCTTGCTCTTCCTCAAGCGTAAGACCGACGAAGAGAAGACCGCCGAGGAACTCGGCGATGTGATTTCCTATCCGGTCTTCATGGCGGTTGCGGAGAAGGTCGGCGTCGATCGTCGCGGCAACGAGCTCTACCAGCGGGCTCCCGATGGCGACGTCATAATGGAGACCTTCGAGGAGACCGAGTACATCACCATCTCCAGTGTCCCCCGTACTCGCGTGGTGAAGCGCAGCCGCCCGGTCATCGACAACGACCTGCCGCTGATCGCGGAGAAGTACCGGGAATTCCGCAAACACCATCAGATCCCGGGCTTCGATCCGCGCGCCGGCAAGGGAGCCGCAGAGTGAAGGTCACCAGCCTTGATAACCCGGTCAAGGTCGATTGGTTCTTCGAGCAGGGATGTCGTCTGGACCCGGCCCCATACCTTTCCGGTGCGCTGGAAGCCCGCAAGCGCCTTGAGGCGCTACCCAACACGGTACGACTCGACGCTGTGACCAACAGCATTCATCATGCAGGGCGCTTCAGCCGACGTTGGGTCGAGAATTCGGAGCACGGCGTCCCGTTCTTTTCCAGCACGGACATCCTGGAGGCGGACTACTCCTACCTGCCCTACGTCGCAAAGAGTGCAGCGAAGGAAAATCCACAACTGCTGATCCGACCTCGCTGGACACTGGTCACTCGTTCCGGCACCGTCGGACGGATTGCGTACGCCCGGCCAGACATCGACGGGTTCGCCTGCAGCGAGCATGTCATGCGGGTCCTACCAAATGAGAAGAAGATCCCAGCTGGCTACCTGAACACCTTCCTCCGCAGCCGCTTCGGAATCCCGATGATCGTCTCTTCGGCGTACGGCGCGATCGTCCAGCACATCGAGCCGCACCATCTTGTCGACCTCCCGGTGCCCCGCTTCGACGCCGATCTGGAGCACCGCATTCACGACCTTGTCGAGGAAGCCGCCCGCCTCCGCGCCGGCTTCCAAGCAAGCCTGAACGCCGCCACCGAGGACTTCTTCCGCAGCGTCGGATTGCCCGAGCTCATCGACTACCGCTGGCATGAGCAGGAGCCCGACTTGGGGTTCGTCGTCAGCGGCCTCTCATCGTCCACCCTACGTGCGCTGAATTTCTCACCGCGTGCTCAGCTTCTGATCCAGAAGCTGAAGTCGGTCGAGCACCGCAGCCTTGGGCAGATCTGTGAGAACGGCGTGCTCAGCCGTGGCATCCGGTTCAAGCGGATCGACGCCGACGAGGAGCACGGCGTTCCGCTGATCGGACAGCGCCAGGCATTTTGGTCACGTCCGGAAGGGCGTCTCATCAGTCGAGGCGCTCTGCCCGCAGAGGTCTTCGCGAAGGACGAGACCATCCTTGTCGCATCTCAGGGAACCCTCGGGGAGCGCGAAGTATATTGTCGCGCCATTCTTGTCACGGGGACCTGGCTTGATCATGCCTACTCGGAGCACTTTCTCCGGATCGACAGCGGCGACTCCGAGGTCCCGGGCGCCTACCTGTTTGCGTTCCTTCGTTCGGAGCCTGCATTTCGGCTCTTCCGTTCAGTGAGTACTGGCGGTAAGCAGCAGGACATTCATGAAGGTCTGCGAAGCGGGATTCCTGTACCAACGGCCCGCTACGCAGATCGACTTCGGATCGCGGAGACGGTTCGTCACGCATTCCGCGACCGTGACCGCGCGGATGTGCTAGAAGATGAAGCGCTGGACTTGTTGACGAAAGCGGTTGAGGGGGCGGAGGTCTGATGGCGCGGATCGTTCGGATTGGGGAGCCTGCGAACGATCCCGAGCGGCGAGTCATCGCGTACTTGCGCGATCATGGCCCCGACGACTGGACGGTCCTGCACAACTTCGAGGTTTCCGATGCCCGCGGCAATCTGTTCGAAGTCGACCTTGCCGTAGTGACCGGACACATGGTCTACGTCATCGACGTCAAGGGCACCTTCGGTCGTATCGATGTTCATGGCGGCAGGTGGATGCCGGCCGGGCGCCCGCCGTTCCACAGTCCATTGCCGAAGCTGCGGGAGAATGCCAAGCGCGTCAAGGCACTGCTGGAGCAGCGGTATCCCGCGCTGACTCGGGTGTTTGTGGGTGCAGTCGTCGTGCTTCCGGTGAAGGACGCGCGGCTGATCGACCACAACTCCCCGCAGCGGGATGCCGAAGCGACGGTCAACCTCCAGCATCTGATCGCGCTGCTCTCCGACGCCTCCCGAGTGCCGACCGGCGCCTACGCCGTCGACGCCGATATCAGCCGCCACCACAACAAGATCGTCGAAGCGATCGAAGGCGTGGGCAGGGCGCCATCGGGGCCGCTGCTCTTCGGCAACTGGCAGGTACTGGAGACCCTCAGCGAGACTCAGCACGCCCCCGGTGTCGACGTCGTTGCCGAGTACCGGGCCAAGAACGCCAACACCGTTCAAGGTTCTGGCACTGTTCGTCTGGTGGTGCGTCAGGCGGATGTGTACGCCGAGTCGAAGGAGCGAGAGAGGCAGCAGAAGCAGATCGGCGTCGCCTACGAGGCCCTCGGCAAGCTGCCGGCTCATCCCGCCATCGTCGGTGTGCGCGACTTCTTCCCCGACGTCGAGGACCGCGGTTACGTGACGGTCTACGACGACGTACCGGGTTCGGCGCTCCGGGTGCATCTGGGACCGGCCGCGGTCGAGCCGCTGACATTCGACCGCAAGTTGCGCATTTTGCAGCAAGTACTCGACGGGTTGGCGCTCATCCAGACCCGCCGTCTCGTGCACCGTGCCTTGAGCCCGGCCACGATCGTGCTCACCAATGACGGACGAGCGATGATCACCGGCTTCGACTACGCCAAGACAGCCCAGCAGCGAGCACACACGGTCGTGCACGAGGCCCACACCCATGCCGACACCGCGTACCTGGCTCCCGAGGCGATCGAGAGTCCGGCAAAGATGGGCGCGAAATCCGATATCTATGCCGTCGGTGTGATCGGGTTCGAACTCTTCACCGGGCGTCGGCCGTTCGACTCGATGACCAACCAGGTTCGGGCCCGCGGGGTGCTGCCCGAGCGGGATCTGGTGCAGGCCGATGTTCCGCCGCAACTGCGGCATTGGCTGGCACTGCTCTGCGCCGCGAACCCGGAAGATCGACCCGACGCCAAGGAGGCTTTGCGGCGACTGCAGTTGGCGATCGGGGAGGTACGCCGACCGAAGCGCCGCGTCGGAAGTGGTGACGACGGAAACTCTCCGGACCCAGCGTCGAATGTTGTCCGTGACGCCGACGCGGACCCCCGGCGCGACCCGGAATTCTGGCGGCACCTGGAGCGCGACTACCTGCTGGGCACGAAGTACCTGGTGAAGACCCGGCTGGGCAAACCAGGGGCTTCCGGCGTCGCCTACCGGGTGTATGACTCGATGCGGAATATCGACCGGGTGGTGAAGCTGATCCTGAGCGACCCCGCGAATCCGCAGGAGCAGGCCCGTCGTGAGGGCAAAGTCATGGATCGGCTGAGCAGCTCCAGCCACCCCAACGTGGTCGAGCTGGTCGACGTCGACCAACTGCCGCCGCCGTATTCGCACCCCTATCTAGTCTTCGAATACGTCGAGGGAAAGGACCTCGGCGAGGTCATCCGCAGCGGCACGCTGACCGTGTCGGATGTGCTCGGCATCGGTCGTGATGTGGCGGCGGGGCTGGCGCATATTCACTCGCTGGACGTGTGGCACTGCGATATCAAGCCGGGCAACCTGCTGTGGACCGAGGACGGTGTCCGAATCCTGGACTTCGGCATTGCCAAGACCCCCGAGTCCACGCAGGGCCATACCTCCAATACGCCCAGGTATACCGCGCCTGATATTGATCAGGTGCCCGCGACGGGCGCCGGGTTTGTCGACCGGGATTTGTATGCGCTCGGCGTGACCCTGTACGAGGCGTTAACCGGTGCGTACCCATGGCCCACGAGCACACCACCCCCGGGAATGCCGGCCGAGGACCCGCGCACCCGGTTCACGTTGCCGGAGGAAGTGCCAGCGAAACTGGTCAAGACCATACTGAGGGCGATTGCTCCCGAGCGCGGTGAACGGTTCACCAGCGCCGAGGAGTTTCTCGCATCGCTCCAAGGGGCCGATGAAGCGCTGGCGACGGGCACGGCTGTCATCGAAAGTCAGGCGCGCAGCAGCGTGGTGGCGTCGGTGTCCGGGCGCAAGGGATCGGAGCCGGCGGCGTCGGGGGAGAACCCGTTCGTCGCCCACCTGCAGACTCTCTACAGCCAGAGCCGACGCAGCAATCGCGGTACCCGCGGAATGGACGCGCATGACTACCGCATCTATGTACCGACCGCTCTCGACACAGCTCTCGCCCCGGCCGTGTTGAATGGAGCGCATGCGTTGGTGATCGTCACGGGCAACGCCGGAGACGGTAAAACCGCGTTTCTGGAGCGGCTCACGGCCGATGCCCGAGCCGCGGGCGCGACCTTCACCGCGGAGCGGCCCAACGGCGCCGAGTTCGAACTGGGTGGTCGTCGTTTCCGCACCAACTACGACGGCAGTCAGGACGAAGACGACGTCGCCAGCGACGAGGTTCTCACCGAGTTCTTCGCGCCTTTCGAAGGCGACGACGAAATCGGCACGCCGGATGCCGAGACGCGGTTGATCGCAGTCAACGAGGGTCGCTTGATCGACTTCCTGTCCCATCACAGCCAGCGGTTCGCGGCGCTCGCCGCAGCGGTCGAAGAAGGGCTTCGTGGCGAGCAGAACCCCAGTGCGGTCGCCGTGATCAACCTCAACCTCCGGGATGTCACCGTGCGGCCCGCGGATGTCGTCGACGGGGACGATGACAGCGACTCGATCCTGGAGCGGATGCTGACCCAGATCAGCACCCCCGACTTCTGGGAAGCCTGTAGTGGCTGCGCCATTATCGACTCCTGCTATGCCCGGCGCAATGCGGCGACGATCGCAAACCCTGTGCTTGGCGCGCAGGTTCGTGACCGACTGCGCCGTATCTACGAGATCGCTCAATTGCGCGGGCGGCTGCACATCACCCTCCGGGATCTGCGTTCCGCGCTCGCCTACACGATCACCTCGGGACGTGACTGCGGCGAAATCCATGAGCTCTATAATGCGTCGGACCGTGCCGCGATCCTGGAAGCGCACTACTTCAATGCCTATCGTGGTGGTGCACCGGAGGTAGAGCGAGACCGGCTGCTCCTGCAGTTGCGTGAGGTCGATGTCGCTGCGGTGCCACAGCCGGTGCTGGACCGGCGATTGGCGGCCGAAGGGTTGCTGGAACACCAGCTGATCACCCCGGGGGACCGGTACAACCCTGACCGGGACCTACTCGATGCGGTCTACACCGGGATCAGCGAGAACCCGACCAGCACGCCAGCGACAACCGGCTATGTAGCCGCGTCCCGGCGCTTGATGTACTTCGAGATGCGCGATCCCGTCGCGGCGATGAAAATGTTGCCGTACGCCTCGGCCCGGAGCTTTCTGGACCATCTCGACCGGATTCAGCCCCAGGTCGAAGACGTCTTGCGAGCACTGAATCGCAGTGAGGGAGTGATCTCGCCCGATATTGCCGACGGCGGGCTGGTGATCCGGGTTCGTGACGTCGTCGGCGGCACGGTCCGCAGCCTTCGCCGCTTCCCCAAGGACGGCTTCACCGTGGGCCGGGTCGGCGCCGATGTACACCGGTATCTGGAGACCAGACCTAGCGCGCTGCGACTGACCTACACCGATCAGGGCTCCGTCGAGGCCGCACCAGCGGAACTGCGCATAGGGCTGGACCTGTTCGAACTGCTCGAGCGGTTCCGGCGCGGCTATCAGGCCAGCGTCGACGATGATCAGGGTTATGCGCTGGCCCTGACCGTTTTCAAGAACCAACTCGCGGCCGTGCCTTACCAAGAGGTGCTGCTCACCGTCGACGGTGCGCTGATGCACACCGTGCGCCGAACGGAAGACGGAGTGCTGCACCTGGTCTCGCAGGCCGCGGATATACCGGAGACCGAGGAGTCGGAATGGCGCTAGACAGTAAGGACCGAGCCTTCCGGTGTGACTCGATCAGCCGGATCGACTACAAGACCCTCACCATGGACCGGGTCCTCACCGCTTTCCTTGCCCGGTTGTGGCACGACGGGGTGCCGAGCCGGATGAGCCGGGCGGTCGAACTCACGGTCGAGGATTATCTCTCGTTGCTGCTGGATCCGGCCGCGCCGTTCGAAGGGTTCGCCGACAACGAGGACATCAGCCGTCGGTGGGTCGGCACACACCTGCTCGACTTGGTGAGTCGGGGCCGGGTTACCGAGGCGGTCGCCGGACCTCGGCCGCTGCACGGTTTTGCTTACCGGTTGCGCAATAGCCGCCACTCCCGCCCCTACGGTGCCGACGAGCAGCTCTACGAGATGCTGGCGATCAAGCCGTTGGCGGTCCGCAGGCTGAAGGACTTCTTCTTCTCCGATATCGGGCCCGACGGAAAAGTGATCCCGGGGCCCGATATCGATGTGGAGTCGCAGGCGCTGTTGAGCATGGTCTCGATGACCGAGAAGAAGGCTCAGGACCGGCCCGACGGTTCCAGTCGCAAGCCGTTGGCGCCGTTGTGCAAGCAGCCCGCCGAGTTGATGGCCGATGATGTGCTGCGGTTGTTGCTGCACCGCGACTTCATGCCGCGTACCGTGCTCGTCGAGCATCTCAAGATCTTGCTCTCCTTCCATCTCGCGCTCTATCACCTGCGAATGATCAAATTGGTCCCGGCTGCCGTGCGCACTGGAGCCGTGGACCCGTCCTGCACTCGCGGGCACCGCCCTGGAGAGCGCTGCCCGTATGCGGTCAACCTCTTCATCGACGTCGTCGGGGTCGACAACGGCGCCCCCGCGTCCTACGCCGCCAGGAGCGCCGCGATCTGGTACGGCCGGATGCCGCAGTTCATCCGGGGCGCCTTCGCTGTCCAGAAGTTGAGCGACTTCGCGGCAGACCTGGCCAAATACGGGAAGCTGCCCAAAGCGGACGGACGCAGCGAGTTGCCGGCGGCCGAGCTGATCGCACTGTTGGCGGACAAGAACAAAAAAGACCGCGAGGCGTTTTTCGACATGCGGGTGCGCCGCATCCTCGATGACGAGGAAGAACCGCTGGCGCCGGAGCTGCAGGCGATCGTGGATCTCGGTCTGAGCCGCTTCGAGACCTACCTCGAGCTGATCATGTACTACCGCGGCCCATTCCAGCGGAAGTACCTGGTCGCCTGTTTTGACTCGCTGCTGATGAAGAACCGGCCCGGCCAGCTGATCACCCAGCCACGGGGGAAGGCCGGTGTGCGCCGGTTCGTGCTCGACTCGCGGCTGCTGGAAGTGCTCGTGCAGGTATCGCTCGTGCACCAGGATGACACCGGGCGGATGCGCACCCGGCCGATGCGCGTCGATCAGGTGCTGGACCTGCTCCAGGACCGGTACGGACTGCACATCGATCAACTGCCGGGCGCGGACGGGTTCACCGGCGCCGACGTTGGAGACCAGGCGGCGTTGCGGGAGAACTCTGTGGCATTCGTCGACCGGCTCCGGGAGATCGGCTACTACCGCGACTTGTCTGATGCCTACCTGACCCAGACCGTCACGCCGCGCTTCACCATCCGTGCCGATGGCCTTGGGGCGGAGAGGAGCCCACGATGACCGTGACGACGGTCGGGCTCGTCGAGCCCACGTCTGCTGATGTGCGCAGTGCGTTGGAGGACGTTCTGGTGCCGCGCCTGCTGAGTCTGCTCACGGCTCGGCAAGCCGGTCACTGTATGCGGGTCACCGAACTCGAAACCGACCTTGCGTTTCGCCTGGTCCAACGGCTCCGGACGGCCACCCTGCCGGGTACCGCGGTGTGCCTGCTGTCCGCCGACGAGCAGGTCCGTGAGGACACCACCGGATCGTTGGTGAGCAGCACCAAGCTGGTTGAGCTGCGGAACCGCCCGATCGAGGAGGCAACCGGCCCCCTGCTGGTCTTCGTGCCGCCAGGCTTGCGAGCCAGCGCCGAGGACTCCTTCGGGGTAGCCACATTCGAAGAGGTTGCCCTCGGTGATGCCTATCGGATGCTGCGCGAGGAGCTGCTGGCAAAGGTGCCTGCCGCCCTGCGCGACGGCATCGACTGGCTGCAAGAGACCCTCTCACAGAAGAACGACGGCCGCGGCAATGACCGTGCCTGGGCACACTACTTGCTGACCATCGCGGCCAATGACTACGAGCCCGATGCCGCCGGTGCGGCCGTCTACCAATTCGGGCTGGTGCCCGACCTCAGCTTGTTCACCTCGGGCGCCGATGTGGCAAGTCGTATCGCCCACAACCGAACACACGTCGACGAGCTCAGTCGCATCGAACTCGACGAGCGCCAACGTGTGCTCGGCCTCGGGCTGTCCGACTCCACCTTCATTGCGAAGCTTGCCGGATTCGCCGGGCGGATCGGGCTGGAAGATCGCAACGCGTGGACCCGACGGGTCATCACCGATCGTGAGAACCGGGAGCTCACCTTCGACAAGTGGCCGGCGCCCCGCAGTCGCGAGGTCTCCATCGGCATCGACGTACACACCCTCGACCTGCCCAGGGTCGGCGACCACGCCGAACACCTGGAGCGGTATCCCGTCCTCAAGTCCCTGGCTGGCCAGCCCTATCTGATCGCTGGCGCCAACGGCACGAAGACCCTGGCCGCCAAGTTCAAAGTCGACACTCCACTGACCCCGACCGACGGACTGCTCAAACTCAGAGCCGAGATCGTGGCCGAAGACGGCGGCCCCACCGGGCGCGCGGTGTCGGTCGCGGCCGGAGTGAAGCCGAAGAGTGACTACAAGGCGACCGTACGGAACTTGCACAAAGCCGACCTCGACGAAGGCTGGCACGTCCTGTCGGTCACTCCAGTCGCCGATGCCGACCGTCCGGTCGTAGTGAAGTCGGGAACCGGCCGGAGCGAGGCGTTCTTCGTGGTCCGTGCCGACGACGACGAAGAGCCACCGGAAAACAAGGCGACTCGATACGAAAGCGTGCTGCACGCTGTGGAACACGCCGCGTTCGACCGGTGCGTCGATGGCAAGTCGGCGCGTGACCTGAAGCCAGGAGAGACCGCCTGGTCCACACCGGCCAAGGGCGGCCTCCATGTTGCCGCCAGTGTGCGCATCGAAGGCGCCGGCAATATCGAAGTCCGGCTTTCGGAGCGTTTGACCGACATCGAACGCAAGACTCTGCTGGCACCGGCTGAAACCGGGCTGTGGCAGTTACCCATCAACCAGGGCGGCGCCCTGCCCGAGCCGCGGCGCGACGAGACCGAATGGGTGTCTGGACTCGGGCCGGAGGCCGAGCGCGCATTCGGAGCGATGCTCTCGACCCGCAGCCGGCTGTTCGCCGATGTGCTCGGCGTCGTCGACGACGACCACCCGGGCGAGGTCGTCGAGACAGCCGACCTGACCGCGATGCGTACCCAGATCACCGAGTACGCCGCCGCTTTCCAGAAGACGCTGAACGCGCAGTCGATGTATGTGCAACACGCCGACTCCGCACAGAAGGCCACGGCACTGCGCGCGCTGGCGGGACTGCAGCAACTCGATGCGGTGGCGATCACCTACATCGACGGCCTGGGAGCATTGCACCGGTTGCTCTTGGTGGGGCCGACCCATCCTCTGCGGCTGCTGTGGCTTTCGGAGTGGGCTGCGCTCGGTGCACAGTGGCGCACCGATCTGAACGGTCGGTCGAAAGAGCCTGCGGTGAATGCTCGGACGTCTTTCTTCGAGCGCCTGGACTCACTTGGCTTCCCGTTCGCGGTGCCGCGTCAAGATGGTCGGCTGCTGGCCACGACCGACAATCTGACGCCGTTCTGGGCGGCATACGCTCCCAGCGGCGTCGAGGACTCCCACGGGCTCGTCGGCAAGATCGCCGACGCGCTCGGCGTACCGCCCGCCGCGCGGGAGACCAGCGCCGACTCGACCGGCTCGGTCCTGGCTGACCGGGTCGAACGTTACGTGCGCCAGCACCCCTATGTCCGGACGCTCGTCATCAACATCGTCAACCCGGGCGATGCCGCCCTGATCGTCGAAATCCTGCTCGAGCTCCAACGGCGGCCCGAAACCAAGCACCTCAACTACGACTTGCGCCTGTGCACCGATCAGACCGAGATGCCGGGAATTGGCGACGAGCTGGCCGAGCTGACCCGTTCGGACAGCCGGTTCAATAGTGCCGAGGCCGAAGCGTTCGGGGCACGGCAGGCACGCGGCGTGCCGAAGCTTGCCTACTCGGTGCGTTCGCTGAGAGAGTTCGCGGACAACCCGGAAGAGTTCGAGGCACACCTGACCATCCTCATCGACGCCTTCGCCGGGGAAGAGCACGACACCACTCGGCTGCACCAGGTCAAGCAGGCGCCGTCACACGGGCTTGTCCAACAGGCGACCACTCTATTCCACATTGATGACGAGGGAGCCGGGGTTACCTGGCGCAAGACGCCGCTGTTCGCGCCGACCGTTCGCGGGACCGGGGATACCGGAGAACTCTTGGTCGAGCTTCCCCGTGACTTGGCGCTCTCCGCCGCAGCCGTCGCGACCAAAGCATTCGACCGTGTGCCCACGACGACCCTAACCCTCGATGCCGTGCAGCGCTCGCTGCTGCACCAGGCGCACGACACCAGCGACTGGGTCATCGTCATCGATCGGACGCTCGGTCTGGAGTATTTCGACCGTGCCGACGACCGCGGAGCGAGCGACTACGTCATCGATTACGTCGCCGGCAGAACAGGACTCGGTCGCCAGGTACTGGTGAGTTCACGCAAGGTCGACGAACTGCGAAGCCTGCTCGCCCCGGTAGTTGCCGACCATGGCATCGAGGTCGATGACCGGCACCTGCAGACATTCTTCGAACAGCTCCGGTTGCTGTCCGGAAGCCTGGCGTTCAAACTGGCGTCCGCAGCCCGCAACCAGCGCTCCGAAGTGCTCGGGCTCGCGCTGGCACGCATCTATCTGGAAGGGCAGCGCGTGCTCGGCGACCAGATCGTCGTGCCCCTCGACGCACATCATGAGCTGTATGCCGAGACCCGCCGCGCGGCGTCCGCGGCACGGTCGTTGCGACGTACGGACCTCGCCTTGTTCAGTTTCGACGCGCACAGCCGGACGATCACCTGCCGACTGATCGAGGTCAAGGCCTACTCGACCATTCCCGACCCAGCCGCGTACGAGCGGTTGCAGGAGCAGATCAGCGAACAGATCGCCACCTCAGAGAAAGTGCTCAAGGAACAGTTCGATCCCAGCCTCACCGACCCCGATCGCGTGGACAGAACGGTGAAGAACCTGGAACTGGTTGCCCTCCTCCGCTTCTACCTGGAGCGGGCCGAGCGCTATCGGATGGTCGACCGCTCGGTCGGGAGCCATGCCCGGCGACTGCTGGAAACACTGGACGACGGGTTCACCCTGAAGTTCGAGCGTGCGGGGCTCGTCTTCGACTTGTCCGGTAGGAGCAGCGATCCGGAGGAGATCGGCGGGGTCGAATTCCATCACATCGGGCGCGAAGAGATCGATGAACTACTCGGATCCGTGCCGACCGAACCGAAACGGCCAGGCGATGCCGCTGAACCCCACTCGATCACGATCCCGGCGCTCACTCGCACTCGCCGTACCGACGCGGCCTTCCGAGCACCGACCCTCGAACCCCTCGTCGAAGACGAACCCGAGCCGCCGACTTTCTCGCCGATCGACCCGCCCGCCGCGGAATCGTCCGTGCCAACCGGCTATTCCGCCGCGGAGCCAGCTGTATTCCAGGCCAAGGAGGCCGAGCCGCAGTACCGGTCCGAGCCGTCGCCGGAACCTCAGCCCGTGGCCGCCGAGGACGGCCCGGTGGACCCGTCAGACGCTGACAACGCTGGCGCGTCCGCTCCGGTCGATCGTGTACCGCCCGCACCTGACATCCTTGTCGGTGTCGCAGACGACACGCCGCAATGGGCGTTGTTGGGTGATGTGCCCGGGGGCCGCAAGACCGCACTCGACCTCAACGAGACGCACACTCTCAGTCTGTTCGGCGTCCAGGGAGGCGGGAAGAGCTACACCCTCGGCTCCATCATCGAAGGCGCCACACTTCACGCTCCGGGAATCAACCACCTGCCACACCCACTCGCGACAATCGTCTTCCACTACAGCAGCGATCGGGACTATGCTCCCGAATTCACCTCGATGATCGTCGCCAACGACCACGAGAGCCAGATCACCCAGCTACGGGAGCGCTACGGCGCCGAACCAGCTGCGCTGGAAGACGTCCTGCTGCTTACTCCCACAGACCAACTCGAGATACGTCGCCGCGAGTTTCCGGGCATCGACGTCCAGCCGCTGCTCTTCGGATCGGGTGAACTTCAGATCAACCACTGGAAGTTCCTGCTCGGAGCGGTCGGCAACCAGTCGCTGTATCTCCGTCAGCTTACCCAGATATTCCGGGCACACCGCTCCGATCTGAGCCTCGACACGATTCGAAACGCGGTCACCGCCTCGGCCATGGCCGACAACATGAAGGACCTTGTCCGGCAGCGGCTCGAGCTTGCCGGGCCCTATATCGACGACACCGTGCGCATCTCCGATTATGTACGCCCTGGACGACTCATCATCGTCGACCTGCGCGACGAGCTCATCGAGAAAGACGAAAGCCTGGGCCTCTTCGTAGTGCTCATGCAACTTTTCGCCCAGGCCACCGATGACGGCGGGCACTTCAACAAGCTGGTCGTCTTCGACGAGGCCCACAAGTACATCGGCAGCCCAGAACTAGTCGATGTGCTCGTCGAATCCGTCCGCGAGATGCGCCACAAAGGGATGAGCATCCTTGTGGCCAGCCAGGACCCGCTGTCGGTGCCTACGTCGCTCATCGAGCTCTCCGATGTCGTCCTCATGCACAAGATGACCTCGCCCGCCTGGCTGAAGCACATCCAAAAGGCCAACGCTGCTCTCAGTACCCTTCGATCCGAACAGCTTGCGCGCCTTCAGCCTGGCGAAGCATATCTGTGGGCGGGGAAGGCGACCGAGCGCTCGCTGACCCACGGAGCGGTCCGTGTCACCCTTCGCCCGCGGGTCACTCGGCATGGTGGCGCCACGAGGACCGCACATGGGTGATCCTTCGTCAACCCCCGGTTCAAGGCGTATTCGCTAGCCAAGGTCAGTGACGTGACCCTGTTTACCGCCCGGGGTCCGCGCCGCTGAGCGCGTCTCCCTGTGGACAGGGGATTGCTGGATTGATGTTCCCCCGGTTTTCCGGAGTTGGTTTGCTTGACTCTTGGTCACGAAGTCGTCGAAGGAGACTTGTTCGTGCCAAGGCGTTATCCCGAGGA
>NZ_JBHVDM010000021.1:0-94699 GCF_042802775.1 Nocardia sp. NPDC057455
GTGGCGGTGGTCGTGGTCGCGCTGGCCGCCGCGGCGGCCGGATCTCTCGAACCGCTGCCCTGAAGGGCCGGCGGCCCAGCAAGGTTGGCCGAGACGACAGGAGGACGACAATGAGCACAGCGAGCGAGCCGAGCGGCTTCATCGTCGCGGAGCACGAGCGGGCGACCGCCGCACTGCCCTTCGCCGACACGGCCGATCCGGCCGACTCCGAGCGCGGTTTCATCGCCGCGCTGGAACCCGGCGTGGTCACCTCCGAAGACGGAACCGTCGTGTGGGACAACGACTCCTACTCGTTCCTGAGAGCCCCATGCCCGGCCTCGGTCCATCCGAGCCTGTGGCGGCAGTCGGGTCTCGCGATGCGACAAGGGTTGTTCGAGGTTTGCGAGGGCGTCTATCAGATCCGTGGTCTCGACATCTCCAATATGACGCTGGTCGAAGGCGAAACCGGCGTCCTCGTGATCGATCCGCTGATCTCGGCCGAGACCGCGGCGGCCGGTCTCGCGCTCTACCGCGCCCATCGGGGCGACCGGCCGGTGACCGGTCTGATCTACACGCATTCGCACATCGACCACTTCGGCGGAGCGTGCGGGGTCACGACCGCCGCGGCGGTCGAAGAAGGGCGCTGTCCGGTGCTCGCGCCCGTCGGTTTCCTGGAACACGCGGTGGCCGAGAACATCTACGCGGGCACGGCGATGGCGCGCCGCGCCGGGTACATGTACGGCGCGGTGCTGCCGCGCGGACCGCTGGGTGCGGTGGGCTCCGGGCTCGGTCAGACCACGTCGGTCGGCACGGTCACGCTGATCCCGCCGACCGTCGACATCACGGCCACCGGCCAAGAGGAGACGATCGACGGCATACGGATGGTCTTCCAGCTCACCCCCGGCACCGAAGCGCCCGCGGAGATGAACTTCTACTTCCCCGACCGCCGCGCCCTGTGCATGGCGGAGAACGCGACCCACACCCTGCACAACGTGCTCACGTTGCGCGGCGCGCTGGTCCGCGACGCACATATCTGGGCTCGATATCTGACCGAGGCGATCAACCTGTTCGCCCGCGATTCCGACGTCGTCTTCGCCTCGCACCATTGGCCGACCTGGGGCACCGCGCGCCTGGTGGAATTCCTCTCGCTGCAACGGGACCTGTACGGGTACCTGCACGACCAGACCGTTCGCCTGCTGAATCAGGGTTACGTGGGCGCGGAGATCGCCGAGCTGGTCACCCTCCCGCCTGCCATCGAGCAGGCCTGGCACGCGCGTGGATACTACGGTTCGGTCAGTCACAACGTGAAGGCCGTCTACCAGCGCTATATGGGCTGGTTCGACGGCAACCCCGCGCATCTCTGGGAGCACCCGCCGGTCGAATCGGCCCGTCGGCACGTGGAATTCATGGGCGGCGCCGACGAAGTAGTGCGCAAGGCCCGGGCTTCCTACGACGCCGGAGATTACCGTTGGGTGGCGCAGGTGCTCAATTACGTCATCTTCGCCGATCCGGACAACGATGCCGCGAAAGAATTGCAAGCCACCACGTTCGAGCAATTGGGCTATGGGGCGGAGAACGCGACCTGGCGCAATTTCTATCTCAGCGGAGCCTACGAGTTGCGCTACGGCTCGTTCGGCACGCCCACCAAGAGCGAATCGCCGACCATGGTGGCGGCACTGAGCATCGACCAGATCTTCGACGCCCTGGCGTTGCGCGTCGACGGCCCCAAGGCGTGGGACCATCGGCTCGTGACGGACTGGATCCTCACCGACCAGAACCGCACCCACCGGCTCGAACTACGCAACGGCCGCCTCACCCACTTCGACGTCGCGCCCGGCATGACCCTCCCGGAATCCGATGCCACCTTCACCCTGGCCAAGGCCACCCTGATCCGAGTGCTGCTGGCGGGCGACGACTTCGGGGTCGCGGCGGCCGCGGGGGACATCGTGATCGAGGGAGATGTCACCAAGCTCGCCGAACTGGTCGGCATCTTCGACGCTCCCGATCCCGATTTCGCGATCGTCACACCGTAACCCCGGCCTTTGCCGGGCACGGCCCAGTGGGTGGGCAAGCCTTCGGTCGGACCATCGGAAGATCGGCGCCGGAAGCGAACGGCTCGATCTCTGTGCGGCTGCGGCGCTGTCCGGGTCAGGCAGACGTCGGCAACGTCGCGAGATATCTGCCCGCGACGAAACGCTGGATCAGCCGTACCGCGGGTCCACCGAGGCGGGTGTACCAGGTCGCGGGGCGGGAAAACGCGACGATCAGTCCATAGACCGTGTCATCGACGGGGTCGTACTCGACGGCGAACAATTCTTCGCCGGACGCCGGATGTCCGGGCAGGGTTCCGTACGCGAACCCCAGCCGGTCCGGCTCGTCGAGTACATACACAACGCGGCAGGGAGCCGTGATCCCGAATGGCCCCACCCCGAGCCGCACTGTGAGGCGGGTCCCGGGTTCAGCCGTCGGGGTGTCGGCCGATCGAAAGATCCCGGTGCCCTTCTGCACCCGGTAGGCCAGGATCTCCGCGCCCGCGCGTCGGAACAGCGCGCGTCCCCGGCCGATGCGCCGCCGCAGCCGTAACCCGTGATATCCCTCCGGCAGCACCCCTCGGGTCGCCCCGACCTGGGAATATGTGAACGACGACCGCTCGAGCCCATCCGCCATGCCCTGAATCTTCGCCCCACCCCGCCCGCTCTCGCCACCTCGAACCGGCGACACGCCGGTCCCGATCGAACCGGATCCTCCGAATACGCGACCCGCTGCGTGACGACGCGGCCGCAGAGCCGCACGGTGCACGAACTCGTTCACCACGGCGTCGACGGCGGCAGGTCATCCCGTGGTGATCTCCGGGCGCACCGGTTTGAGCCGCAGGGGAGTGGCGTGGAGCAGTCCGAGGGGATCCAGATACTCGCGCGTGCGGCGTGGACCACCCTCGGCGCGGGCTCCCCAGTGCAGACAGGCCGTCACGCATCCCGGGTGCCCGGACTCGAGTGTTCCGAGCCGAGTGCCGCGGCCGACCCGCCTACCGACGGGAACCTCGGCGCGAACAGGCTCGTAAGTCGTGCGCAGCCCGCCGGGGTGATCGATGGACACGACCGGCTTGTCTGCCACCGTTCCGGCGAACACGACGATCCCTTCCCCCGCCGCGAGCACGGCTTGCCCCTCGGCGGCGGCCAGATCGACCCCGCGATGCCCCGGTAACCAGTTCTGCGCGGGTTTGTCGAAGTGTCGTACCACCTCGGGGCGCGGTTGCAGCGGCCAGCCGAACCGCCCCTCGGGTCCGGCTGTCGCGCTCGGCGCCGTCGCGACGATCACGGTGATTGCGAGAGCCAAGGCCGAAGGAAGATGCCGACGAGGCCACATAGCCTTCATCCTGGTCATTCGTGCCGGGTCGGAGGTTCGATCACGCCCCGCAGAGGGGTACGGGCGGTGCGCACAGCTCGCCACCGGAGGCGGAAGACGTATCGAGTCGGTCGTACCCGCCTGCACCGAGCCCGGATTGCCGGAACGGAAGTGGCGCGCGCCGTAGCAGGCCGGACAGAGATGGCAGGCAAACGGACCCCGTGCACGCCCCGAGCACGGGTTCCGCGGCAGGCGCCACGGCTCCGACCGGCGGCGCGGCCACGACGCCGAGCACGAAGAACAGCGGGACAAGCAAGATGGTCGCGGTGGAGAACGGTTTCATGCCTCCAGCCTTCCTCGGTTCCGGCGGCGCCGAGAGCTCGATCCGCGGAATGTGGATAACTCCCTCGCCTGTGGAAAGCTGACGTTCCAGCTGGTCAAGGCTTCGGATCGGACCGATTTAGGTCTGTGTGCCACGAGGCCGTAAACTGATCGGGCGGTCTGTGCCTGCATGGACCGACTTCGCGCGCCACCCGTGCTTGTTCATAGCGGCGCTGTTCGAATCGAACTCGACATTTTTCGAGTCCGCGGCAGCGTGTTCGGAACAGGGAATCGCCGGCTGGTCCCCACCTTCGTGGTCGGGTCCGACGATTCGGCGGCGCCAGGGCAGCGGATCACCGATTCGCTGCGTCAACCGGCAAACGAAAGAGAGATACGGGAGCTATGGCTGTCGTAACCATGAAGCAGCTGCTCGACAGCGGCGCACACTTCGGACACCAGACCCGGCGCTGGAACCCGAAGATGAAGCGGTTCATCTTCACCGACCGCAACGGCATCTACATCATCGACCTGCAGCAGACGCTGACCTACATCGACAAGGCCTACGAGTTCGTCAAGGAGACCGTCGCCCACGGTGGCACCGTCCTCTTCGTCGGCACCAAAAAGCAGGCCCAGGAGTCGATCGCGGCCGAGGCGACTCGCGTCGGGATGCCCTACGTCAACCAGCGCTGGCTGGGCGGCATGCTCACCAACTTCTCCACCGTGCACAAGCGTCTGCAGCGCCTCAAGGAGCTCGAGGCCATGGAGCAGACCGGTGGCTTCGAGGGTCGCACCAAGAAGGAAATCCTCATGCTGACGCGTGAGATGAACAAGCTGGAGCGCACCCTCGGCGGTATCCGCGACATGGCGAAGGTGCCCTCGGCCATCTGGGTCGTCGACACCAACAAGGAGCACATCGCCGTCGGCGAGGCGCGCAAGCTGAACATCCCGGTCATCGCGATTCTGGACACCAACTGCGACCCCGACCTGGTCGACTACCCGATCCCGGGTAACGACGACGCGATCCGCTCCGCCGCCCTGCTGACCAAGGTCGTCGCCTCCGCGGTGGCCGAGGGTGTGCAGGCGCGCGCCGGTGCGTCCTCGGGCGACGAGAAGCCGGAAGCGGGCGCGGGCGAGCCGCTGGCCGAGTGGGAGCAGGAGCTGCTCGCGCAGGCCGCCCCCGGTGCCGAGGCCGCCGAGACTTCGGCCGAGGCCTGAGACTCGTAACCACTGCGGCGTGAGCGGGGCCCCGGAGGCGGTAGCCTGCGTAAGCACGGAGGGGTCCGTAAACGCCGCAGTCAAGACACTGTTTCAGCGGCGATCACGAGCGAGTGCCATCGTGATCGCCGCTGCCAACACTCACACTTCTCCAAAGGAGGCTCGCCGAGAATGGCGAACTACACCGCTGCCGATGTGAAGCGGCTCCGGGAGCTGACCGGCTCCGGCATGATGGATTGCAAGAACGCGCTGGCCGAGACCGACGGTGACTTCGACAAGGCCGTCGAGCTGCTGCGCATCAAGGGCGCGAAGGACGTCGGCAAGCGTGCCGAGCGGACCACCGCCGAAGGCCTGGTCGCCGCCAAGGACGGCGTCATGGTCGAGATCAACTCCGAGACCGACTTCGTCGCGAAGAACGCGGAGTTCCAGGAGCTCGCCGAGCAGGTCGTCGCCGCGGCGGCCTCCGCCAAGCCCGGCGACCTGGAGACGCTGAAGGCGCTGGACCTGGGCGGCAAGACCGTCGACGAGGCCGTGCAGGCGCTCGCCGCGAAGATCGGCGAGAAGCTCGAGCTGCGTCGTGTCATCTCGCTGAACGGCCCGGTCGCCACCTACCTGCACAAGCGTGCCTCGGACCTGCCGCCCGCCGTCGGCGTGCTGGTCGAGTACACCGGTGAGGGCGACGCCGCGGCCGAGGCCGCCCGCGCCGCCGCCATGCAGGTCGCCGCGCTCAAGGCCAAGTACGTGACCCGCGACGAGGTTCCGGCCGACATCGTGGAGAACGAGCGCCGCATCGCCGAGCAGACCGCTCGCGAGGAGGGCAAGCCCGAGGCGGCCCTGCCGAAGATCACCGAGGGTCGCGTCAACGGCTTCTTCAAGGACGTCGTGCTGCTGGAGCAGTCGTCGGTCACCGATTCGAAGAAGACCGTCAAGGCGCTGCTGGACGAGGCCGGTGTCACCGTCACCCGCTTCGCCCGCTTCGAGGTCGGCGCGAACTGAGTCTCGCCGCACCCCCAGCGTGCAGGCCCCCCGCCGACCGAACGAATGCCGGTTGACGGGGGGCCTTCTGCTGCCGCTCCAACCGAATAAGGCAGGATGGATGCCGCTCTGCCTTGCTCTGCGTCACAGGCGCCTGCCGTGTGCAACGAATCGCCGGAACAACGACAATCCCTCGCCGAAGGAGACTGGAGACCCATGACGGACCCGGGGACCGATCGCCCAGGATATCGCCGGGTACTGCTGAAACTCGGCGGGGAGATGTTCGGCGGCGGGAAGGTCGGGCTGGACCCGGATGTCGTGCAGGCGGTGGCCGAGCAGATCGCCGAGGTGGTCGCCACCGGCATGCAGGTGGCCGTGGTGATCGGCGGCGGGAACTTCTTCCGGGGCGCCGAACTCGAGGAACGCGGCATGGAACGCGCGCGTTCGGACTACATGGGCATGCTCGGCACGGTGATGAACAGCCTTGCCCTGCAAGACTTCCTGCAGCAACAGGGTGTGGACACCCGGGTGCAGACCGCGATCACCATGGGCCAGGTCGCCGAGCCCTACCTCCCGCTGCGCGCCAAGCGGCACCTGGAGAAGGGCCGCGTGGTCATCTTCGGAGCGGGGATGGGCATGCCGTACTTCTCCACCGACACCACCGCAGCGCAGCGCGCACTGGAGATCGGCGCGGACGTGGTGTTGATGGCCAAAGCCGTCGACGGGGTGTTCACCGCCGACCCGCGCGTCGACGAGACCGCGACCATGTACTCCGAGATCACCCACAAAGAGGTCATCGAGCGCGACCTCAAGGTCGCGGACGCGACCGCCTTCAGCTTGTGCATGGACAACCAGATGCCGATTCTGGTGTTCAATTTGTTGACCAAGGGCAATATCGCCCGCGCGGTCGCCGGTGAGAAGATCGGCACACTGGTTCGGTCCTGATACCCGCGGACCGCGGATCATGCATGACGACGCTGTGGAGGAAACGGTCGTGATTGAAGAAGCGCTCTTCGACGCCGAGGAGAAGATGGAAAAGGCCGTCTCGGTGGCGAAGGACGATCTCGGAACCATTCGTACCGGCCGGGCGAATCCGGGCATGTTCTCCCGGGTCGTGGTCGACTACTACGGATCGCCGACCCCGATCACCCAGATGTCCAGCATCACGGTGCCGGAGCCGCGCATGGTCGTGATCAAGCCCTATGAGGCGGGCCAGCTCGGCGCGATCGAGACGGCGATCCGCAACTCGGATCTCGGGGTCAACCCCACCAACAACGGCGACATCATCCGGATCTCGGTGCCGCAGCTGACCGAGGAGCGCCGCCGTGAACTCGCCAAGCAGGCGAAGGGCAA
Source organism: Nocardia sp. NPDC057455 (assembly GCF_042802775.1). Lineage (NCBI taxonomy): Bacteria > Bacillati > Actinomycetota > Actinomycetes > Mycobacteriales > Nocardiaceae > Nocardia > Nocardia sp. NPDC057455. Next base: position 7,189 of record NZ_JBHVDM010000021.1, read on the forward strand.
GGGCGAAGACGCCAAGGTCGCCATCCGCAATGTCCGTCGCAAGGCGATGGACGAACTGTCTCGTATCCAGAAGGATGGCGAGGCGGGCGAGGACGAGGTCGGGCGCGCCGAGAAGGAACTCGACAAGACCACCGCCAAGTATGTCGGCCAGGTGGATGAATTGGTCAAGCACAAGGAAGCCGAACTGCTCGAGGTCTGACGCGGATCGGTCGGCAGGCGGGACGGGTCCGGAGGAGGCCAGGTCATCGCGAGTGCCGGCGGAACAGCGTCAAGGCCCGCCCGGGCGGGGGACGAACGGAACGACGAGTTGAGCGACGGGACAATCGTGGCCGAGAACGCCGCCGCGACCGGTGCGGCAGAGGAGCCGCCGGTGAACGGGACAGCCGATGCGATGCGACAGCACCCGCACGACGCTGGGGCGTCCGGCCATGAACCGTTAGGCAGCCCCACGGCGTCCGAGCCCGCTCCCGCGTCGAGTGGTTCGCGCGCGGGCCGGAATCTGCCCGCCGCGCTGAGCGTCGGCTTCGGTCTCGGGCTTTCGCTGATCGCGATCCTGCTGTTCGTGCCGAAAGTGTTCATCGGCGTCGCGGCGGCCGGGGTCGGCGTGGCCACCTGGGAGGTCGCCAAGCGGTTGCGTGAGGCCGACGTGCTCGTCCCGCGGGTGCCGCTGATCGCAGGCGGCCAAGCGGTCTTCTGGCTGGGCTGGCCGTACGGGGCCAGCGGCGTCGCAGGCGCGTTCGCCGCCACCACGCTGATCTGCATGGTGTGGCGGCTGTTCGATCACGGCTTGCGGACCGCGCCGCGAAACTTCCTGCGCGACACGGCCATCACGGTGTTCACGCTGGCCTGGATCCCCTTGCTCGCCTCGTTCGCCACGCTGCTGCTGCTCGAACCGGACGGCAACCTGCGGGTGCTGACCTTCATGATCCTGGTGGTCTGCTCCGATGTCGGCGGTTACGTGGCGGGCGTGCTATTCGGCAAGCACCCGATGGTGCCTTCGATCAGCCCGAAGAAGTCGTGGGAGGGTTTCGCCGGTTCGCTGGTGTTCAGCGTGATCGGCGGTCTGCTCACGGTGACGCTGTTGCTGGAGGCCAACTCGATGATCGGCGTCGTGCTCGGCGTCGGCCTTGTGCTCGTGGCCACCTGCGGCGATCTGATCGAATCGCAGATCAAGCGCGAACTCGGCATCAAGGACATGGGCACCTTGCTGCCCGGGCACGGGGGCATCATGGACCGCCTCGACTCCATGCTTCCTTCGGCGTTCGTCTCCTGGCTGGTGCTGTCGACGCTGCTGTGATCCGGCGCGTCAGCTCTTCTTGGCCGCGCGGCGCAGCTGCAGGATGCGCACGCCGCCCACGGAGGCCATGACGGCTGCGCCGCCGATCACCGACAGCAGCACGGTGACGCCGAGCGGCAGCGAGAAGTCCCAGAAGAAGAAGTGCACTTGAACCTGTTCGAGGTTCTGCAGGATGAAGATCAGCAACAGGATCAGGATCAGGATGCCCGTGACGAGCCCGGTCCAGGTATATCCGGCGCGTGAGGACAGTGACTTCGTGGTAGGCGCGGACTTCTCGACCGGGACGGGAGGCGGGGCGCCCGGCGGTGTCGTGCGTGGGCGCTGCGACAGGTCGGGGTCCGGCTCCGTCGGGTATTCGGGGTGCGTGGACATATCTCGATCATGGCCGACGGCTATCGCGGCCGCAGGTATTTCCCGCGATGAACCGGGCATGTCGGGCCGCCCGCCAGTGGTCGAGTGCCGGGGTAGTTCCGGCGGATGGGACAATGGAGCAACTATGACCGTCTCCCTGCCCCTGGTTTTCGACGCTCCGCGCCGTGGCATGCCGCCGCGGCATCTCGCCGACCTCGATGCCGAGGGCAGGCGGGCGGCCGTCGAGGAACTGGGCCTGCCGAAATTCCGCGCCGATCAGATCGCGCGTCAGTACTACGCGCGGTTGCAAGCCGATCCGGCGCGGATGACCGACCTGCCCGCCGCGGTGCGGGAGAAGATCGGCGAGGCGCTGTTCCCCCCGTTGCTGAGCGTGGTCAAGCACGTGGCGTGCGACGAAGGGGAGACCCGCAAGACATTGTGGCGCGCCGGCGACGGGACGTTGCTGGAAAGCGTTCTGATGCGCTACCCGGACCGCGCGACCCTGTGCATCTCCAGCCAGGCCGGTTGCGGCATGGCGTGCCCGTTCTGCGCCACCGGTCAGGGTGGGCTGAACCGCAACCTGTCCACCGCCGAGATCGTCGACCAAGTACGTGCCGCGGCCGCTGCGCTGCGCGACGGGGAAGTGGCGGGCGGGCCGGGCAGGCTGTCCAACATCGTCTTCATGGGCATGGGCGAGCCGCTGGCCAATTACAAGCGGGTGGTCGCCGCGGTCCGCCGGATCACCTCGCCCGCGCCGGACGGCCTCGGCATCTCCCAGCGCAACGTCGTGGTCTCGACCGTCGGGCTGGCTCCGGCCATCCGCAAGCTGGCCGACGAGGGACTGTCGGTCACGCTCGCGGTCTCTTTGCACACGCCCGACGACGAACTGCGCGACACCCTTGTCCCGGTGAACAATCGCTGGCCGGTCGCCGAGGTGCTCGACGCGGCCCGCTACTACGCCGACAAGACCGGCCGCCGTGTCTCGGTCGAGTACGCGCTCATCCGCGACATCAACGACCATCCGTGGCGCGCGGACATGCTCGGCGAGAAGCTGCACAAGGCCCTCGGTTCCCGCGTTCACGTCAACGTGATCCCACTCAACCCCACCCCGGGCTCCAAGTGGGACGCCAGCCCCAAGCCGGCCGAGCAGGAGTTCGTCCGCCGCGTCAACGCCAAGGGCGTGCCCTGCACGGTCCGCGACACGCGTGGCCAGGAAATCGCCGCCGCCTGCGGGCAATTGGCCGCGGAGAACTGAGGCGCGGAGACGCGCGCCGGACGATGTGATCGTGTGAGCGGCCGCGTCGGACAAGCCGCCCACGTTTCGGGTTGCCCGGTACGGGCGTTCGGAGTGTCCTCCTCGAGGGGGGCGTCGCTAGCCGCGGTTCTTCGCCGGGCGGTTGGTGGCTGCGCGGCGTTCGGCTTCTTTCGCCTTGATACGGGCGTCCTCCGCACGGACCGCGGCGTAGTTCTCGCGCTCGCGCACGAGCCATTCCGGCGGGTCGGTGAGCAGGGCGTCGATCTCGTCGGCGGTGAGGTGGTCGGAGACCTCGGCGCGGGTCAGGCCGGTATTGGAGACGCCGAGCTTGCGCGCCACCACATCGCGGGGGAAGGGGCCGGTGCGGCGCAGTTCGGTGAGCCATGCGGGGGGATCGTCGCGCAGCGCGTCCAGCTGAGCGCGAGAGATCGGCGTGTTGCGGAAATCATCGGGCGCGGCCGGAAGATAGATGCCGAGTTTGTTCGCCGCCGTCAGCGGCTTCATCGTCTGCGGTTTCTTGTCCGGGCTCACCGGAACAGCCTAACGGGCGCGGCGGGACGGTTTCGTCCGCAGCCCCGTCTCGGCTACGCGGAGGCGGGGCGGGCGCCGCGGATACGCGGTGCTCGAGCGGGGCGGCCGTCTATCCGGCGGCGCGAGCGGCCCACATCGCCCGGTGGCATACGCTTCCACGAATGAGCCGGTTGGAGTCGATCGATGTGGTGCTTCTGCGCTGGTTCGTCGCGGTCGCGCAGGAGTTGCACTTCGCGCGCGCGGCGAAATCGCTGAACATCTCGCGGCAGAAGCTGAGTCATACCGTCATCGACTTGGAGAACGAACTCGGCACCAAACTTTTCGTGCCCGGAGCGCAACCCACCCGGCTCACCGACGCCGGCCGGGAATTGCTGGAGCAGGCGCGCGAGATCATCGGCCGGGCCGAGTCGGCGGCGCAGCGGCAGCCGGAGGCTGCGCCCGTCCTGCGGGTGGGTTTCGTACCGGGCGTCACGGTGTCCAAATGGACCCGGGTCTGGTCCGAGCGGTTCCCGCACACCCCGCTCGAAGTGATCGCGCTGGCGCAGGCGGATCAGGAAGCGGCGGTGCGCGACGGACGCGTCGACATGTGCTTCGTCCGTCTGCCGATCGACCGCCGAGGCCTGAGCGCGATCCCGCTCTATCGGGAGGTTCCCGTCGTCGTGGTGCAGAAGGAACACCCGCTCTCGGTGTTCGACGAGGTGAGCAGGAACGACCTGGCCGACGAGCGTCTGCAGGACACCTCGGACGTCGACGCGGTCGGTGGTGCACTGGAACTCGTCGCGGCGGCCGGGGGTGCGGCGATCGTGCCGCACTCCCTCGCTCGTCTGCATCATCGCCGCGATCTGGTCTACCGCCCGCTGCTCGACGTTCCCGACACGGAAGTCGCGCTGGCCTGGCCCGCCGAGCGCACCACCGACCTGGTCGAGGATTTCATCGGCGTCGTACGGGGGCGTTCCGAGCGCAGCTCACGCGCGCCGGCCCGCGCCGAGAAGAACGAGCCGCGGAAGAAGTCACCGGCCGGGAAGACGGGTGGACGTCCGGCCCGTGCCGAGAAGAAGCCCACCCGGCGCCGTGGACGCTGACCGGTCGGTGCTCGGCGGCGCGAACCCGGCCGGTCCGCGCCGCTCGCGGGGTCAGCTGTGGCAGGCCCGGTTCAGTTCGTCGGTCGCGGCGTCCATGTTCGTGACCGTGTCATCGGTGAGGGCTTGGGCGTAGGCGGTGATGGCGGCCTTCTCCGCGCCTTCGGCCTGGATGGCCGAGAGCTCGGTGGCCAGCGACTGCTGCACGCTCGGGTCCAGATTGCCGCCCGACTCGTCGATGGCGGCATTGATCGCGTCGATGGCCGCGCCGCACGCCGGTGACTGGGCGTGCGCGGGCGCGGCGGGCAGCAACAGCAGCGAGCCGAACGCGCTCGCGGCGAGCAGGGCAGCGGAACAGGTCTTGATCATTGCGTCCTAAGGGTTGCGTGGACAGAGAACCGAGGTCCGCGACCCGGGTGGGACGCGGACCTCGGACGCACACGGTACCGGCTGTTGCCGCGCGGTACAGGACGAATGAAGTTGTGCGACAGGACTTTCCGAATGGAGGACTAGCGCGGCTTGCGCTGCAGCAGCGAGTCGCGGACGAGAATGCCCGCGATCAGGACGGCGAAGCCGACCAGGAAGATGTCCTCGATCTTGCCGCTGTGGTTGCCCACCAGCATGGCCAGCAGGATCAGCGCGACGATCCAGCCCGCGATCCGGAAGGTGCGACGCGACTCGCCGCTCCAACCCCACGCGGCGGAGGGAACTTCGGCGGGGTCCACGCGAGTGACGACGCGCTCGGTGTCGGCGTGTTCGAGTTCCGTGGCGGCCACGATCGCTCCTTAGCTGTTACTTGTACCGCGATTCCGGTACACACTCGATGAGCTGCTGCCGCATATCGTGACATACGACGGTGCGTCGTTGTAAGTCGGCCCGCGCCCGGTCGAACGCGTTCCGGGGGTAGGACACAATGAAGTCGTGTCCGACATCGTGAGAGTCCTGCTGCTGGGCAGCACCGGATCCATTGGCACCCAAGCGCTCGAGGTGATCGCCGCCAATCCCGACCGCTTCGAGGTGGTCGGACTCGCCGCGCGTGGTGGCAACACCGAGCTGCTCGCCGCCCAGATGGCCGCCACCGGCACGCGCAATGTCGCCGTCGCCGATCCGGCCGCGGCCCAGCGGCTGGATCTGCCGCTGGGCGGCCCGGGGGCGGTGACCGAGCTGGTGCGCCGCACCGAGGCGGACGTCGTGCTCAACGCTCTGGTCGGCTCGCTCGGATTGGAACCGACCCTGACCGCCCTCCAGTCGGGCACCCGTCTCGCGCTGGCCAACAAAGAATCGCTGGTCGCGGGCGGTTCCCTGGTCACACGCGCCGCGGCTCCCGGGCAGATCGTCCCGGTGGACTCGGAACATTCCGCGTTGGCGCAGTGCCTGCGCGGCGGGCGCGCCGACGAGGTCGACCGGCTGGTGCTGACCGCGTCGGGCGGCCCGTTCCGCGGCTGGACCGCCGATATGCTCGAGTCGGTCGAGCCCGCTGAGGCCAAAGCCCATCCCACCTGGTCGATGGGCTTGATGAACACCCTCAACTCGGCCTCGCTGGTGAACAAGGGGCTCGAGCTGATCGAGACCCACCTGCTGTTCGGGATTCCCTACGACCGCATCGACGTCACCGTGCATCCCCAATCGATCGTGCACTCGATGGTCACCTTCACCGACGGCTCCACGCTCGCCCAGGCCAGCCCGCCGGACATGAAGCTGCCCATCGCGCTGGCGCTCGGCTGGCCGGATCGGGTGCCGGGCGCGGCCGCTGCCTGTGATTTCGGCACCGCGTCCACCTGGACGTTCGAACCGGTCGACAACGACGTCTTCCCCGCGGTCGAGCTGGCCCGCGCGGCCGGGCAGGCGGGTGGCAGCGTCACCGCGGTCTACAACGCCGCCAACGAGGTCGCGGTGCAGGCTTTTCTGGACGGCGCCATCCGATTCCCGCAGATCGTCGGCACGGTGGCCGCCGCGGTGGAGGCCGCCGAGCAGTGGCGCGCCGAGCCGGGTTCGCTCGACGAGGTCCTCGCCGCGGACACCTGGGCGCGGGAGTTCGCCGCGGCCCTGGTACGCGGCTGACACCGTCCGGCGCCGGATCGGACGCGCGGGGCGACCGCGTCCTGGCACACTGAACACATAGGACAGGACTTCGTCCGGTTAGGGTGATCAGAGTGCTCGCGGCCAGGAGCGGACGCGTGCGTGCGGGATATTCGAGCTGCGCAAACGCAGGAGGGCTGTAGAGCAAATGGTGTTCGCGTTGGGATTCGTGCTGTTCGCGCTGGGCATCACCGTGTCGATCGCGCTGCACGAATGTGGGCACATGTGGACCGCTCAGGCGACCGGCATGAAGGTGCGACGGTATTTCATCGGATTCGGACCGAAGATCTTCTCGTTCCGCCGCGGTGAGACCGAATACGGCCTCAAGGCGCTTCCGCTCGGCGGTTTCTGCGACATCGCCGGCATGACGGCGCTCGACGAACTGCGCCCGGAAGAACTCGACCGCGCGATGTACCGCCAGGCCACTTGGAAGCGGCTGGTCGTGATGTCCGGCGGCATCGCGATGAACTTCGTCCTCGGCTTCATCCTGGTCGTGGTGCTCGCCATCGGCTGGGGTCTGCCGAACCTGAAGGAACCGCCCGCCACCGCGCTGGGCGAGATGAGCTGCGTGCCGCAGGGCAAGCCGGACGGCTCGAGTGAGCCGTGCACCGGCACCGGCCCAGCACAGCGCGCCGGATTGCAGCGCGGCGACATCGTCGAAGAGGTGAACGGCGTCAAGGTGGACACCTGGCGGCAGTTCCAGGCCGAGACGCAGAAGCAGACCGGCCCGTTCACCTACCTCGTCGAGCGCGACGGCCGCACCCTCAGCATTCCGGTCACTCCGGAACGGGTAGTCCGGTACCCGGAGGGCGGTGGCGCGGGCCGCGAAGTCGGCGCCATCGGTGTGGCGCCGGAACGCTACGAACCCGTGCAACACGACCTGCTGGGCGCCGTTCCCGCCGCTGCCGTGTTCACCGGGGACATGTTCGTGCGCACCGTGGACTCGCTCACCGAGATGCCGGCCAAGGTCTCCTCGCTGTGGGACGCCCTCACCGGAGGTGAGCGGGATCCGGAGACCCCGGTCAGCGTGTACGGCGCCAGCAAGATCGGTGGCGAGACCGCGGAACGCGGCCTGTGGAACATATTCATCCTGGTGCTGGCCAGCCTGAACTTCTTCCTCGGCATCTTCAACCTGCTGCCGTTGCTGCCGCTGGACGGTGGCCATATCGCGGTGGTGATCTACGAGAAGATCCGCAACACCATTCGCGGCTGGAAGGGGCTCGCGCCCGGTGCGCCGGTGAACTACTTGAAGTTGCTGCCCGCGACATACGTGGTCGTGGTGATCGGCGGCGCTTACATGCTGCTCACCCTGGCCGCCGACATCGTCAACCCGATCAAGCTGTTCTGACCCGGGGCCGCCGACCGGTCGGCGCGGTCGGCGACGTAGTCTGTCGCGGTCAACCGGGGAAGCCTTGTCGTTGCTGTCACAGGGTGGGCGTCGTGCGCCAAGGCTAGACTCGGCACCAACCGGCCGGACACGATGAAAGTAGGCAGCCGAAGGTGACCAGCACAATCGGATTGGGGATGCCGACCGCTCCCGCTGCGGTGCTCGCTCCCCGGCGTAAGACCCGCCAGTTGATGGTGGGCAATGTCGGGGTGGGCAGTGATCACCCGATCTCGGTGCAGTCCATGACCACGACCAAGACGCACGACGTGAACGCCACCCTGCAGCAGATCGCGGAACTCACCGCGTCGGGGTGCGACATCGTGCGGGTGGCCTGCCCGCGTCAGGAGGACGCGGACGCGCTGGCCACGATCGCGGCGAAATCGCAGATTCCGGTGATCGCCGACATCCACTTCCAGCCGCGCTACATCTTCGCGGCGATCGACGCCGGATGCGCGGCGGTGCGCGTCAACCCCGGCAACATCAAGGAGTTCGACGGCCGGGTCGCGGAGGTCGCCAAGGCCGCGGGCGCAGCGGGCATCCCGATCCGCATCGGCGTGAACGCCGGTTCGCTGGACAAGCGGATGATGGAGAAGTACGGCAAGGCCACCCCGGAGGCGCTGGTGGAGTCGGCGTTGTGGGAGGCGAGCCTGTTCGAGGAGCACGGGTTCGGCGACATCAAGATCTCGGTCAAGCACAACGACCCGGTGATCATGGTGGAGGCCTACCGTCAGCTGGCCGCACAGTGCGATTACCCGCTGCACCTCGGCGTCACCGAGGCGGGCCCGGCGTTCCAGGGCACGATCAAGTCGGCGGTCGCGTTCGGCGCGCTGTTGTCGGAGGGTATCGGCGACACGATCCGCGTTTCGCTGTCCGCGCCGCCCGCCGAGGAGGTCAAGGTCGGCGGGCAGATCCTGCAATCGCTGAATCTGCGTCCGCGCAAGCTGGAGATCGTGTCGTGCCCCTCCTGCGGCCGCGCGCAGGTCGACGTGTACACCCTGGCCAACGAGGTGACCGCGGGCCTGGAGGGCATGGAGGTGCCGTTGCGGGTGGCCGTCATGGGATGCGTCGTGAACGGGCCCGGCGAGGCGCGCGAGGCCGATCTCGGTGTGGCCTCCGGCAACGGCAAGGGCCAGATCTTCGTCAAGGGTGAGGTCATCAAGACCGTCCCGGAGGCGCAGATCGTCGAGACGCTCATCGAAGAGGCGATGCGCATCGCCGAGGAGATGGGCGAGGACGCGGGCACCGGCGAACCGGTCGTCACCGTCCGCTGAGCAGCCGCTCACCAGCGCTTTCGGCGTAGCGATACCGCATCGCGCCGGTTCGTGGCAGGCTGTCATCGTGCGGAGTCTGCTGGAGCCGGCGCGAAGGGCCAAATACGCCCCTGCGCGGCAGCTCGCCAATCGTGACCTTGCTCAGGTGCTGCGTGTGCTGGATGCGGATCCGGTGGCCTCGTGCATGGTCGCCGCCCGGTTGCAGGAGTTCGGCCTGGACAGCCGGTGTGGGCAGGGTGAGCTCTGGAGCAGAGGCGGTCCCGCGGAGTCGCTGTGTTTCTCGGGTGCCAACCTGGTGCCGTTGCTGGGGGATCGTGACGCATTGCGCGCGTTCGCCGATCGGGCGATCCGCTGGCCTCGGATCTGTTCCTCGGTGGTGGGGCGCAGGGAATTGGCCCTGCCGCTGTGGGAGATGCTGTCCGGTCACTGGGGGCCGGAGCGGGAGCTACGCGGGGAACAGCCGCTGCTGGCGCTGTCCCAGCCGCCGCTGTCCACGCCCGACCAAGAGGTCCGCCGGGTGCGCCGCGATGAACTCGATCGCTACCTCTCGGCCGCGATCGCCATGTTCATCGAGGAGGTCGGTGTCGATCCGCGCGCGGGTGACGGCGGACGCGGCTATCGTCGCCGTATTCAGAGCTTGATCGAATCCGGCCGTGCCTGGGCCCGTTTCGAGGACGGGGAAGTGGTTTTCAAAGCCGAGGTCGGATCGCTGTCCCGGCGCACGGGCCAGATTCAAGGGGTCTGGGTGCATCCGGATCATCGGGGGAAGGGCCGTGGCACCGCGGGCACCTCGGCGGTCGCCAACGCGGTGGTCGCTTCCGGCCGCACCGCGAGCTTGTACGTGAACGATTACAACGCGATCGCCCGCCGCGCCTACAGCCGGGTCGGGTTCCGCCAGATCGCGACCTTCGCCACCGTCCTGGTCGACTGAGCGCGCCCGCGGGCACGATGAATCCCGGAGTGCCGCAGGCATTTGCCCGTCAGTGACTATTACGATCGGTGCCGATGTCGACTCGGATGCTCCTCTCGCTCGCCGTCGCGGCCTGCACGGTGGCCGCCGCCGGCTGTGCAAGCGAGCCGCAGGGGCCTGTCCCCGTCGCGGACGCCTTCGTCAAAGCGTTCGCCGAGCACCGGGTGACCACTGCCGCCGAACTCACCAACCTGCCGGAGAAGGCGAGTGACGCACTGCGTTCGGCGTGGGATCAGCTCCAAGCCGAACAACTCACCGCGCGTACCGGTGCGGCGCGCGTAACCGGTGACACCGCGACCGTCGATTACACCTACGAGTGGCGGTTGCCCAAGAACCGGATGTGGAAGTACTCGGGCCAGCTGCAGATGGGGCGCAGCAACGGGCGTTGGATGGTCCGCTGGACCTCTTCCGACATCCACCCCAGACTCGGCGACACCCAGACCATGGCGTTGCGGGCCAACCCGCCGCCGCGGGCACGGGTGAACGAGCAGTCCGGTAGCGACGTCATGGTGCCGGGCAAGGTTTCCCGGGTCACGTTCGTCGCGGCCGACGCCGCCGATCCCGCGTCCGTGGCCACCGTGCTGGCCGCCGCGCTGCACCGCTTCGACAGGTCGCTGACACCGCAGTCGATCCTGGACGCGGCGAACGCGGCCCGGGGCGCTTACACGGTCGCGCTGCTCAACGAGACCGAATCCGGTCAGGTGACCACCGATCTCATCGGGCTGCCCGGCGTCACGCTGACCCAGCAGTGGGATCTGGTCGCCACCGATCGGGAGTTCGCGCCCGATCTGCTCACCCAGGTACGCAAGACGGTCATCGCGGAGGTGGACGGCAAGGCGGGGTGGAGCGTGGTCACCATGAACTCCAACGGCGCCGACACCGATGTGCTGATGGAAGTGCCCTCCCAACCCGCGCCGTCGTTCTCGCTCAGCATCGACCGCAACGTGCAGAACGCCGCCCAGCTCGCCGTGCAGCCGCGTGCCGAGCAGACCATGATGGTCGTGCTGCGCCCGTCCACCGGCGCGATTCTGGCGGTCGCGCAGAACAAGGCCGCCGACCGGGAAGGCCCCCTCGCGACGATCGGCCAGTACCCGCCCGGTTCGGTGTTCAAGACGGTGACCGCGGCCGCGGCCATGTCGAACGGCCTCGCGACTCCGGATACGGTGCTGCCGTGTCCGAGCCGGATCGTCATCGGCGAGCGGACCATCCCCAACTACAACCTGTTCACCGTCGGGAATGTGCCGATGTCCACGGCCTACGAGCGCTCCTGCAACACCTCGTTCGCCGAACTCGCCAGTGAGCTGCCCGGCCCCGCGCTGCACGAGGCCGCGGCGAAGCTCGGTGTCGGACCCGCCTATTCGGTGGTGGGGCTGCCGACCGCCTCCGGCTCGGTGCCGCCCTCCGACGATCTGATCCAGCGCACCGAAGACGGTATCGGTCAGGGCAGAGTGGTGGTCAGTCCGTTCGGCATGGCGCTCATGGCGGCGACCATCGCGCGCGGCTCGGTGCCCGTGCCGTACCTGATCGCCGGGCGCCTCACGCAGATCGAAGGTGACCGTCCGGCGCTGGCTCCCGACGTCACCGACGGGCTGCGCGTGATGATGCGCAAGGTGGTCCTCGGCGGCACGGCCGAGCGCATCGCCGATCAGGGCGAGGTCTACGGCAAGACCGGCGAGGCGGAAGTGGACGGCGGGTCGCACTCCTGGTTCGTCGGCTACCGTGGCGACATCGCCTTCGCCACGCTGCTGGTCAAAGGCGGCAGGTCCGACAATGCCGTCGCCGTGACACGGGACATGTTGGCGGCATTGCCCGCCGGCTACTGACCGGTCTCCGCTCCCATGCCGGGAGGACCCAGAACGAGAATGCAGGGGGCCGCGGCACGGGAGATCGGACCGCCCGAATCACTGTCGACCGACGGTTCAACGGTGTCCTCCTGTCTCGTGCTCGGAAAGGAACCCGCCGCAGGTGCGGGAGCCGACGCGGCCCCGGCGCCCGGACAGAAACGATCGGGACTGTCCGGGGCGACGGGTATGCGCACCTTCCTTTCCGCGCTAAGCGATCAGCAAATGCTCCAAACTGGTCGTCCGGTCCGAATATTCGTCGACGCCGATGACCGCGACGAATTCCCGCTCCCCGACGCGGTGCTGGAGGGAAAGCCACGAGTTGGCGAGATACCAGCCCGCTCCGGCGGTGCCGCGTGGCCGCAAGCCGCCGCAATAGATCCAGTAACGATCGGGATGCTGATCCGCGCTCGGTCGTACTCGCGCGACGATGCCGATGTTGCGGTCGTCGTTCGAGTCGTACCGGCTTCCGTCGGTCAACTCCAGACGCACCGCCGCGATGCCGTCCTCGGTGCCGCTGTCGTGGATGGTGAACAGCGGATTGTCGACGGTGTGCGGATACAACCGGGTGCAGTTGTTGCCGCTCAGCCCGAAGCTGATGTACGGGCGGTCGTGATGGGTGACCATGTAGCGGTCGCTGCGGACCTCGGCCCGAATGCTGGTGTGGCGCTGGAGCAAGGAGAACATGTACAGCAGCCCCCGAAAATCGTTCTCCGCCACTACAGAGGGGATATCGACGGGACGATCCGGGAAACCGCCCTCCTGCTTCCCGAATATTCGCCGCCGGGAGATCCCCGCCGCCCGCAGAGCGTCCACGGACGACCTGGTCAGCTCGAACGACGGGTACACCAGAGTGGTCCCCCTGGTGCTCGTCTCCATTCCGAGAAAAGCCTCGAGCCGGACATCGGTGCCGGAATAACCCGGCCCGAGCGATCCCGTGCCGTCCGGTGTCGAGTTGGCCATCTGGAACAATCCTTCAACCGTCCAGCCGGGAAACATCCGCTCGAGCACCCGGCAGTGATAGTCGCGCGGAAGACCGATCATGCGACCGGACAACCACTGGTAGTACTGCGCTTTCGCCGGCCCATGCCCTGGGGGAATGGGCGGGTCCAGCTGCGCCGCGCATCGGTCGTACGCGACAAGAAAATCTGGATGACTTTTGAGATGCCGCTCCGCTAGCAGCATCTTCAGTACGGTCGCCAACGAAAACCCCCTTACCCCTGCAGCCTCCGTCGACGGTGACGGAGACTCTGTGTATTGGCTCGACCGCAACGAAACTGGGCCGCCGGCAAAAGCCTGCCGACGGCCCAGCCGCATCAGCCGTCAGATGTAGATGAATGGGAGACCATTACTGGTTCCTCCGGAGCTGGTTGCGGTGATTTGCACTGTTCCCGTTCCGGCGGGAGTGACGGCGGTGATCTGTGTTGCGGAATCGACGGTGAACGAAGTAGCCGGTGTGCCCCCGAAGTCGAGGGAGGTCGTGCCTGTCAGGTTCGTCCCGGTGAGGACGACTGTCGTTCCACCGGCCGCCGGTCCTACATTCGGAAGTACGACCGCGAGGGCCGGAACCGCGATGTAGGTGTAGGCGAGGCCGTTGCTGGTTCCGCCGGAGGTGGTGGCGGTGACTTGCACCGTACCGGTCCCGGCGGGTGCCACGGCGGTGATCTGAGTTGGTGAGTTGATCGTGAACGAGGTCGCCGGCGTGCCGCCGAAGTCGACCGCCGTGGTGCCGGTCAGATCCGTCCCGGTGATGACGACAACGGTTCCGCCCGCTTCCAAACCGACGTTCGGAAGCAATACGGTCAGACTGGGCACCGCGATGTAGGTGTAGGCGACGCCGTTGCTGGTTCCGCCGGAGGTGGTGGCGGTGACCTGCACGATTCCGGTTCCCGCGGGCGCTACCGCGGTGATCTGGGTGGCGGAGTCGACGGTGAACGAGGTCGCCGGTGTGGCACCGAAGTTCACCGCTGTCGTTCCGGTCAGGTTCGTTCCGGTGAGAACGACCGTAGTGCCGCCCGAAGCCGGTCCTACGCTCGGCACCGAGGTGACGAGGGTGGGAAGCGCGACGTAGGTGTAGGCCACGCCGTTACTTGTCCCGCCCGCGGTGGTGGCCGTGACTTGCACAGTCCCGGTCCCCGCCGGGGCGACGGCGGTGATCTGGGTGGCGGAGTCGACGGTGAACGAAGTCGCCGGTGTACCACCGAAGTCGACCGCGGTGACTCCGGTCAGCCCGGTGCCGGTGAGGACGACAGTTGTCCCGCCCGCTACCGAGCCGACATTCGGCACCGCCGTGGTCAGGGTGGGAACCGCGACGTAGGTGTAGAGCACGCCGTTGGTGGTCCCGCCCGGAGTGGTGGCGGTGATCTGCACGATGCCGGTCCCCGCCGGGGCGACGGCGGTGATCTGGGTGGCGGAGTCGACGGTGAACGAGGTCGCCGGTGTGGCGCCGAAGTTGACCGCCGTGGTGCCGCTCAGATTTGTTCCGGTGAGGACGACGGTCGTGCCGCCGGAGACCGAGCCCAGATTCGGCAGCGCGGTGGTGAAGGTGGGAAGCGCGACGTAGGTGTAGGCCACGCCGTTACTTGTCCCGCCCGCGGTGATCGCCGTGACTTGCACGGTCCCGGTCCCCGCCGGGGCGACGGCCGTGATCTGCGTGTCGGAACCGACGATGAACGAGGTCGCCGGTGTGGCACCGAAGTTCACCGCGGAAGCGGTGGACAGACCCGTCCCGGTGAGGACGACGATCGTCCCTCCCGACACCGGGCCGACATTCGGCACATCCGTGGTGAGCGTGGGTACCGGGATGTAGGTGTAGGCGAGACCGTTGCTGGTTCCGCCGGCCGTTGTCGCCGTGACCTGCACCGTTCCGGTTCCCGCCGGGGCGACGGCGGTGATCTGGGTGGCCGAGTCGACGGTGAACGAGGTCGCCGGTGTGGCGCCGAAGTTCACCGCGGTTGTTCCGGTCAGTCCCGTGCCGGTGAGGACGACTGTCGTGCCGCCCAATTCCGTGCCCACATTCGGCAGCGCCGTGACGAGCGTGGGCACCGGAATGTAGGTGTAGGCGACGCCGCTGCTGGTTCCGCCCGGGGTGGTGACGGTGAGCTGGACGGTCCCGGTTCCCGCCGGTGCGATGGCGGTGATCTGGGTAGCCGAGTTGACGATGAACGAGGTCGCCGGTGTGGCGCCGAAGTTCACCGCGGTGGCTCCGGTGAGTCCGGTTCCGGTGATGACGACCGTCGTGCCGCCTGCTTCCACGCCTGCGTTCGGCACCACCGCGGTAACCGTGGGCAGTACGACGTAGGTGTAGGCGACGCTATTACTGGTTCCGCCCCCGGTGGTGACAGTTACCCCCACGGTCCCGGTCCCGGCGGGAGCGACAGCGATGACCTGGGTGTCGGAGACGACGACGAACGAGGTCGCCGGTGTGGCACCGAAGTTCACCGCGGTCGCTCCGGTGAATCCGGTTCCGGTGATGACGACCGTCGTTCCGCCGGTGACCGGTCCTACGCTCGGAACCACCGTGGTGATGGCGGGCACCGCGACGTAGGTGTAGGCGACGCCGTTACTGGTTCCACCCGCGGTCGTGACGGTGACTTGCACGGTCCCGGTTCCGGCCGGTGCTACCGCCGTGATCTGGGTAGCCGAGTTGACGGTGAACGAGGCTGCCGGTGTGGCGCCGAAGTTCACCGCGGTCGCTCCGGTGAGTCCGGTTCCGGTGATGACGACCGTTGTCCCGCCGGTGACCGGTCCTATGTTCGGAACCACCGTGGTGATGGCGGGCACCGGGATGTAGATGTAGGCAAGGCCGTTGCTGGTTCCGCCGGGTGTCGTGACGGTGACTTGCACGGTCCCGGTCCCGGCCGGTGCTACCGCCGTGATCTGGGTAGCCGAGTTGACGGTGAACGAGGTCGCCGGTGTGGCGCCGAAGTTGACCGCCGTCGCTCCGGTCAAATTCGTTCCGGTGATCACGACCGTTGTCCCGCCGGTGACCGGACCGGTATTCGGCACCAACGTGGTGATGGCGGGTACCGCTACATAGGTGAAGGGAAGGCCGTTGCTGGTTCCGCCGGGTGTCGTGACGGTGACTTGCACGGTCCCCGTTCCGGCCGGTGCGACGGCGGTGATCTGGGTATCGGAGTTGATGGTGAACGAGGTCGCCGGTGTGCCGCCGAAGCTGACCGAGGTGGCAGTCGACAGGCCCGTTCCGGTGATGACGACCGTGGTTCCGCCGGTTGTCGGGCCGGTGTTGGGTGCCAGGCTGGTCAGCGCGGGGACACCGGCATAGGTGTAGGTGACGCCGTTGCTGGTTCCGCCCGAGCCGGTGACCGTGACCTGTACGCTTCCCGTTCCGGGCGGTGCGACGGCGGTGATCTGCGTGGGGGAGTTGACTGTGAAAATGGTTGCGGTGTTGCCGAACCGGACAGTCAGTGGACCGGTGAATCCCGTGCCGGTGATGGTGACGGTGTTGCCACCCGAGGCGGGCCCGGCGGTCGGCGAGATGGCGGTGATGGTGGGTACGACCACGTAGATGAAGGGCACCGCACCGCTGGTGCCGCCAGGGCCGGTCACCGTGACCGGCACGATTCCCGTTCCGGCGGGTGTGACAGCCGTGATCTGCGTGTCGGAGTTGACGGTGAACGAAGTCGCCGGTGTGCTACCGAAGTTGACCGCGGTGGCGCCGGTGAAACCCGACCCGGTGAGGGTGACCGTCGTCCCGCCCCCGGTTGATCCCTGATTGGGATTGATGCTGTTCAGCGCGGGGACCGGAACGTAGGTGTAGGCAACCCCATTGCTGGTTCCGCCCGCGTTGGTCACGGTGACCTGCACCGTACCTACCGAACCGGCGGGTGCTATCGCCGTGATCTGGGTGGGGGAATCGAGGGTGAAAGTGGTCGCGGTGTTGCCGAACCGGACGGTCGTGGGGCCGGTGAACCCGGTACCCGTGATCGTGACGTGGGTTCCCCCCGTGGTTGGTCCTGAAGTCGGGGAGAGGGAAGTGATGGTAGGCATGGCACTGCCTCCTTGTCGCCGTGGTGATGTTCCTCTGCACCGGGGGGCGCCCGCCGCTGTTCAGCAGCCCGGCTATCTCCATTAACTCCTTTGGGTCGTTGCCTGGCAACATGTCTGACGATCCGTTTTGGTCCGTTTTCGGATTGGCAACGGCGCGTCGCGTTGTGACGTGAACGTCCTGGCAGGCGTTGTGGCAGCGTTGTTTTGGACAGGGCTTCGCCACCGCCACCGGAGGGCGCGCCAACGGTGAGCCCGCCGAGAGACGCGTTGCTGGCGAACGATTGGCGACCAACCGGAATGCCCGTCAGCGTTCCGCCCGAAAAGCGGCTTCTCGCGTCACAGGAACAGTTCCGGTGGGTCGTCGAATTCAATGCCCGCCTGCCGTGCCCGGCTCACCATCTTCCGGTCCCACTCGCGGTGCACGCGCAGCGCCATGCGGAACTCACCCATCTGCTCGGACATCTGCTGTGTCTGCGAAATGGCGAGATCGCTCAATACTTTCGCGGCGTCGGCCTTCGTCTTCGTCATGGTGGCGTCGACGTCCCCGCGCTTGAACCACGCCGTGACGGCCGCCGACAGCACCGACGAGCTGGCGATGAGCACGAGTGCCGCGAAGATCGGCGACTGCTGGATGATGTTCATGGCGCCTCCCTCATCCGCACTGCGTGCAGCATCCGGACGTCCTGCAGCACCTGTCGGCGCTTCCACAGGAACGCGACCCCCAGCGCGATGGGCAGCGGACCCCCGAGAACCGTAGCCGGACCGATGGTTCGGTGCTGGATCTGCAACAGCAGCAGTTGCGCACCGAAGGCCACCAGTGACCAGCCGAGCGCGCCCAGGCCGACCTGCTCGATCAGATAGCCCCAGACGCGCCGGGCGAACAGGCCGACCAGCGTCGCCGCGCAGCCGATCAACATCAGGACGAGCCACAGCGTGCGGAATCCGGATGGCATGGCCGCGGTCGCCGAAGCCGGCGGCGGGCCGTAGATGCACTGCAACAGCATCGAGACACCGAAGACGGCGCACAGCACCACCTCGAAGGGGTCGTGGCGGGTCTTGTCCTTCGGGGTTCTCATGCTGGGTCACCGCTGTCCGGTGGCGCCGGGCTGACCCGGTGGCGCGCCGACTCGACCGCGGGCAGGCCCAGCGCCGCCGCGACGATGGCGAGGACGAACCCGGAGAGGTCGGACGAGACGACGCCCCTGGTGACCCCGTACCCGATCAGGGCCGCCAGCAGCGGGTACAGCAAGGCGCGGACGGGCTCACTGCGCAGGATGGTGATTACCTTGTTCATCGGTTCTTCCCTTTCTTTCTTGTTGCGGCACCGACGGTGCCGTCGGCCGATCTCGGATTCCGCCGTTTCGAAAGCTGTGTGTTCGCGAAGTGCGCTCGGATGGGGCCCGGTCCGGGAGTTCGGATCGTGTGGTCGAAGGCTCACCCGAGCCGTGAAAACTCAGTTGAACCCGTGTGCGGTGGAGGAGGGTTCGTGGTGTGGCGCGTCGGCCCGTATCGAAGCGGTGCCGTCCATGGGAATGCCGGTTGTCGCCGTGACCCGAGGCCCCTGTGAGTTCTGTCCCGAGGGCGGGGAGAGGAATGTAGGCATAACGCTGCCTCTCTGTTTGCTGGTTCCTCTGTGCCGGGGTGCCCGACGCTAGTGGTGGACCGGCTAACTCCGTTATGCCCCAGGATTTGCGGGTCGGCAACGCATCGGAGCATCCGTTTTTGTCCGTTTTCCAGATTGTTGCCACGTATTGACCAGCGCCGGACTTCAGCGCGTGTGCATCGTGCGGCCTTGCCGCAGCGACGTTCTCGTCGGTGTGGCCGGCCGGGGCGGGTGCTCGAGGCTTCGGCTGCCGAAACCGAAAGCGAAATACCCTCGCGCGCAATGTATGTTGTCGATATGCCGGTCTTCTCCACTCGGCAATGGATTGCGTCCGCTCTGCGTCGCCGGCACGTAGGGAGACCCGAACGATGCTGGTCGGTCGGTTCTATTTCGGACGCGAGAGCGTAGAAGCTGGTCGGAGATATTCGGACCCAACGCGATCGGGCCGTCGCCGGAAGTCCGGCGACGGCCCGTGAGCTTTCTCGATCAGATGTAGGTGTAGGTGAGGCCGTTACTGGCGCCGCCGGAACCGGTGACGGTCACCTGGACCGCTCCCGCCGCGTGAGCCGGGGCGACGGCGGTGATCTGCGTCGACGAGTCGATCGTGAAGGTCGTCGCGGTGCTGCCGAACTGCACGGTCAGCGGACCGGTGAATCCGGTCCCGGAAATCGTGACGCTGTTCCCGCCCGAGGTGGGGCCCGAAGCCGGGGCAATCGCCGTAATGGTCGGCACCACGACATAGATGAAGGGAATCCCGTTGCTGGTGCCACCCGGAGCGGTGACGGTGACCGCCACGATGCCCGTGCCCGCCGGAGCGACGGCCGTGATCTGCGTGTCCGAGTCGACGGTGAACGAAGTCGCCGGCGTGGTACCGAAAGTGACCGCGGTGGCTCCCGTCAGTCCCGAGCCGGTGAGGGTGACCGTCGTCCCGGTGGGTCCTTGGCCGGGAGCGATGGAGCTCGAGGCCGGGACAGCGAGATAGGTGTAGGTGACTCCGTTGCTGGTTCCACCCGAGTCGCTGACCGTCACTTGCACCGGACCGGCCGACCCCGCGGGTGCGACGGCCGTGATCTGTGTCGCGGAGTCGATGGTGAAAGTTGTTGCGGTGGAGCCGAAACTCACCGTCAGCGGGCCGGTGAATCCCGTACCGGCAATCGTGACGCTGGTGCCGCCCGTGGTGGGGCCCGAGGTCGGGGTGATGGAAGTGATAGTGGGCACGGCGATGCCTCCTGATTCCGTGAAGATTGATCCTCTGCACCGGGCGGTGCCCCGACTCATCCGACGGCCCGACACTTTCCATTAGCGCCCCGCCACGGCCGACTCGGCAATGAGTCACCACTCCGTTTTTGTCCGGTTTGTTTCCGACGTCGAGCGGGCATGGCTCAGCGGTGTTCTCGTGGATACGGTGTGAAACGCCAGGTGCTCGAGGAACATCCGCAGGTCGAGATGTGGGATGTCCACTACGCGATGCTCCGGCGTAGACCGTGACCGACCGATCGGACGTCGGAATCCATCGGCAACTGCTCGTTCATGGCAGTCGCCACATGTCACGGCGCGTCGTAGATCTCCCATATCGCGAGTTCGGCGTCCTGAGACGGGGTGCCGTCCCACGGATGCGCTGGGAAGTCGTGGTCGACCAGATATGACCGGTACTTCATCTTGGCGGCACCGGTGTCGGCGATGTACAGCGTGCCTGTGCGGATCCCGAGTTCACTGCGCTTCAGAGCACGGGCGACGATGGTTGCCGCAGGACGAAGCCCGTCTGGATTGCTCGACGCTGGTACACAGAGATGAACCAAGACGACGTCCCTACCCCGCTTGTCGGTGGAGATTCCGAAATTCACATCGAACAAGTTGACCTCAGGCGGGAGCCGAAGACTGTCGGCGAAGTCCGCCAGGTCGGGTTCTTCGATCTTCTGCATCGGCAGGCAGCTGGAGATCTTGGCAGGGGACGTCGACGAAGCCGCGGTGCTGGTCGTCACCGGGGTGATTTCGGTGTCAGGCGTGGACCCGCAGCCGACCAGCAGCGAAGCTGTGGCTGTCACTGAAACAGCCGTAGCACGCGAGAAGTATCGCCGCGTGGTGCGGCTTATGGGATCGCCTGATCCTGCGGACATGAACGTTCGTCGGCTCGATCGCCCCATACCGGTGCCCTTCCACTATTTATCTCGCGAGGTCTTCGGCCTCAGGGTGGCCGCGCCCCGGCCATTTCCCCCAACCAGTGATCAGCCCTTCAACGTGCGGATCATGTTCACCAGTGCTTGCGCGGCCTCTCGTGTCGGTTTGTCATCTCGCGTAGTTTGGTCTTCGGTGGCTCTGAAGTGGAGTTCGCCCTTCCAGCCGTCGATCGTGGCGGTGAGGTCGACGTCGAGCAGCGTGGTGGCGTGATCACCCCCCTTGGGCAGTGGCTCGGTAGCTACCTTGACGGTCGCGCCGTCCACGGTCAGGACCTTGGTCGGGTAGTTCTCTGTCGACGCGGGCGGTGTGGACAGGGTGTGACCACTGGTGACGACGCGAAACAGGGATACGTATCCGAGGTAGGGCCACGCGGACCCGTCGGCCTTCTCATAGGAGCACCCGTTGCCGCCGCCGATCTCATCGGTCAGCGCTTTTCCGCCAGCGCCGGCGTCGATCTTCATATTTTCGGTACCAGCTCGGGTGACGAAAAAAGGTTTCGTAGAGTCGCACAACTCCTGGATGGTGTGGTTACTCGCCGGTATCTCGTACCTGTCGGGATGAGTGCGCGAAAACAGATCGCAGGCCGAAAGTAGCACCGCCAGCGTCGAAATCGTCAGTAGCTTTCGCACGTTCATGTCGCCTGCCATTCAGAGCTGGAAGAGTTGGTGTCGAAGTCGTCGGAAGGCTCACGCGGCCAACGATCGTTTGGAAGAAGTTCGCCCGCTCACCGGCGTACCTGCCTCGCCATGCGTCGCGCCACCCGATAGAAACCAATCCAACTCGATCACCGTCATGCCGAAGGCGAAGCGAAAGCTCGGGGCTAAGCCTTTGGCACTTTCCTGGTCAGCTCGATGAGGAACTGGGCAGCGGTCTGTATGTCCTTATCCGTTAGATGCAGGAGGCCATTTGCCGTTCGGGTTTCGGATTCAGTGATTCTGAGTTGGCCATTCCACTCGCCGATTCGGGTGGCCAAAACGACTTCGGTACCGGGGCTTTTTGTATCTGTGCGCGTATCATGAATCCAAATCGGATCATCCAGTCCGGTCATCTTTGTAAACCCTATGACACCCTCAGTCGGGTCCAGGGCCGTCGGGGCATTCCGTAACGATACCCAGCCGTTCGTTCTCTGGCTCTCACTGTTGACGGCAGTGCAATTCCGCTGGGTGAGATTGTTTCATCAACGTCGAAGAGCGGCGCCGAGGTCAAGCCAACTGCGCCCAGCTGGCTACCGAAGAAAGTCAGCAGCGAATCGCACAAGTCGCCCTGTGTCATGGCAGCCGGCGGCTCCGAGGGCGGTGGGGAAGGCGAAGGCGAAGTTGAGCACCCGGTCGTTATTGCCGCAGCGATTACAGCTATCGTCATGATTCGAGCGATCCCAGTCACAGCTGAAGCCTCCAATCAGATTTGTCGCCATCGTTCACCGAGGCGACGCGAAGCACCTCGCGGCGGTTGGCGGTGAGTGCTATGGACCTAATCGTCTGATCTGAAATCGCGGTCACTCCCCCTCGTCCGTCTTACCCTGCCGTCGCCCGGCCTCATGGCACGTCGTAGATCTCCCATACCGTGAGTTCTGCGTCCTGGGGCGGAGTCCCGTGTAAGGGATGCACTGGGATTTCCTCAGCTCTTCAAAGCGCGAATCATATCGATGAGCACTCGTGCGCCCGCCTGCGTGCCCTGTTCATCACCGTTCTTGAACTCGAGTCGGCCCTCCCATTTGCCGATAGTGGCGGTAAGTTCGTAGTACGGCCGCGCAGTGGCGGGGTCGAGATACTCCGGTATGGGCTGCACAATCTCCGCGACGGCCACGTCGTCAACCCTCAGGATGCGCGACGGGCGATTCTCGGATGTCGGTGCCGTCGCAGCCTCATGGACGCGAAACAGCGAAACGTTCCCGAGGTACTCCTTCCGTCCGGGGGTTTGATAGCTGCAGCCGTTGCCGCCACCAATTTTCGCGCTCATCGGCCTGGTCGCGTCGATGCTGACTACCAACTCCGGTGCGTCATACCGAGTTGAGAAGAACTTCTTCGCAAAATCACAAAGTTCCTGGAGAGTGTGATTGCTCTCGACTACCGTCGACTGCTCGGTATCGGTGCCTGGCAGCAGCCCGCAACCCGACAGGAGGAGCGCGATCGCCAGGATGGGCGCGTGCCGTGAATTCACATCGCCGCCCATTTGGGTCCTGGGGCGTCGGTGTCGAAATCGTTGGAAGGGCTCTGCGGCCAACGGTTGTTGAGGAATCCCTTCGGATTATCGGTGGAGTCTGTCATTTTAGTTATATTCTGTCTTTTTGCGCTGAGGGCTTTGACCAGTCGGTCTCCGTAAACGACGGCCTTCTTGATAATATCGGCAAGGGCCTCGATCGCGTCCGAGATCCCCCAGGGAGCTGAGATTCCGGCAGCGATCTTTGTCAGAGCAGCGCTGAAGTCCGCTAGAAATCCGACGATGTCTTGGATAATGCCGGAGTAAAAATCCCAAGCTGAATTCGATATCGCGGCGAGGCTGTCACTCAGCTTATCGCAGGCTGTCTTGGCCGAATCCAGCGCAGTGTCCTGTAATTGACGTGAAGTTCCGTATCGAAGAGCTGCCGCGCCTTGCCAGTAACCTAGCGTGGAACCCTTGTTCACTTCGTTGTTCTGGGCTTCTCCGATCTTCGATTTCAGATTCAGCCATTCCTCGCTTGTTTGCAGAAAGGCGATAGGCGCCCGCAGTCCTTGGAGGCCGTCGTGCAGCTTGTTCAAAAGCTCGCGAATATTACTTTTGATCCTTTCCTTGTGTTCTTGCATGTAGCCGGTGAAATCATCGTGGGTAATCGCCCCGTAAGCGGCTCCGACGGCTCCGCCTATCGTACCGAACAGTGGTCCCCCAAAACCTTCTCCTTCCAGTGCGGCCATCGCTATTGCGGCCTTGTCGAACGCCTCCTCTACTTTGTCTGGCTGATTCCGTATCTCCTGAACTTTGTCCGCGAACTCGTCGAGTACTCTGTTGAGCTCGTCGAGAGACTTGGTGGCGACCATGCTATCCTTCATCCAATTTTATCAGTACGTTTTCAAAGCTTTGGTCTTGTTCCATGTATACTTTGGCGACATGTGAGAGAACATCAGCAATCGATTGCGTCTCATCCCGTCCTTCGATCAGCCGGTCGTGCATATACTGCGCCGCTGCAACCTGAGCGTCCCAGGCTTCTTGAAAAAGCGCCCAGATCACATCCCTGTTGCTGTATTGGATGCTGCTCGCATTATGTGCAGCGTCGGCGAGGTGACCAGACGCGCGATCCCAGGCTCGCGAGGCAGATAGGAGCTGGTTGAGGTCAACCGAGAAATCGGTCATGATGAAGTCCTCATCAGATAGTTCTTGTATTCCATGAGTTCGTACTCGAGTTCGTCGTCGGAGCGGTGCGCCCAGGTTCCGATTTCATGAAAGTGCGGTCGCTGTTGGCGGATCTGATTCGCTGTGTCGATGAGGTCGTGAGCTATGTATGCCGGGCTCGTCGTCGCCGCCCACGCTGGATCGATGCTGATACTGCCTATGCGAGAGATGCTTGCTGTGACAGTGACCGAGGGTGCGCCGAAGTCGGTCGTGGGCCTTGTCCAGTGAACTTGTCCCGTCCACCGAGCGCCCGTTCGACTGACTCGAACTCGGCGAGTGACCGAGTATCGAGGAGCGTGATCAACTGGGCACGGCGGGACGGGGAAGCGCTGAGCGCGCTGAATTCCCCTTCAGTGATAATCGGCGCATCGTGGCGCCAGAGCGCCAGATGGTAGCCGGTCATTGCCGCTGCGGAGAACTCCGGTGGATCCAAGCGGCTGTGAAGGTTTCTGCTTACGTCGACCTCTATCGGCAGTCGACCGTCATCGAGACTCATTGTGAAAAGCCCTATCCCGACAAATCGGGTGAACTCGCTCATTCAATTCCTCTATCAGTCGATACGACTCGCGGTGCCTGTTCTATCGTCTGTCTGTCACGGCAGTGGCCTGCCTACTGAGTTGGACGTCGGGCGAGTGGGTCCGGTTCCACTGGATTGGCTACCAGTTTTCGGGGCGGGTGGCTTCGAGGTGTTGGAGGGCCTGGTCGATCCAGGTGGTGAAGTGGGTGGTCAGGTCGGTGGGGGTGGTGGGGCGGATGGTGATGTGGTCGGTGCGGTGTTCGGTGTAGCGGCCGTCGGTGGAGATGTCGTGCCATTGGAGAACTTTGGTTGGTTTCGTGCGGGTGTGTAGCGGAGCGGTGAGGAGGACGGCGGTGCCGCCGCCGTCGATGGGGCGGCCGAGGAGGCGCTGGTATTGCTCGCGCGGAGTGTTGCGGGCGTTGTCCTGGAGGTAGGTGTCGCGGCGGGGGGACAGGTCGTGGGGGTGGAAGGTGGCTGGTCGCTCGGCTCCGGGGGTGCAGGGAGGGATGGCGTTCACGAGGCGTGCCGGGAGTTGTTCGGCGGGGAACATGCGTGCGCGGATCGGGCCGTGCTCGGTCTGATTGCCCGCTTGGCTGAGGACGACGGCGCGGTAGCTGTCGCGTGCGCCGAGGACTCGGTACTCGCGGATGTCGTGGGGACCGGTGCTGTTCTTGTGCTTGCAGGTGCCGCCGAGGATCTCGATGCGGAGTGTCGAGGCGCCCAAGGTGTGGAAGGCTGCGGCGATATCCTCGCGCTCATCGGCGGAGTAGCGCTGCCACACGGCGGTGCGGTGGGCGGCGAAGTCGTCGCGGAAGGCGAAACGGCTGGTATAGCGCAAGGGGCCGGGGATGCGATCATGTGCGTCGCCGTACCAGAGAGCGGCGAAATCGTCCGGATCCCAGGTCCATTCAGCCATGTGAGGTCCAATCCGGCCGCGTGGAAGCGGCCACTGTCCACCCGCCCGCGCCGGTGGGGACGCGGGCGGGTGCCGAGTTCAGAAGGGTGTGGCGCGATCAGTCGGGTGTGCCGCCGATGACGCCGCCGGGCAGCGTCCTCGGGACCTCGCCGAGCAGCTCGTCGGTGTTCTCCTGAGTGATCAGGTAATCCGGTGTCTTGTGCTCGGATTCGTCGTCCTTGCCGCCGCCGCGAGCGCCAGGCGCCATCATGCCCGGCGTACCGCTCGTACCGCGCACGCCGGTGGTTGTCGCCGCGGCCGGATTCGCCGATGTGCTCGGCGTGCCCGGTACGCCCGCGATGCTGCGTCCCGGTTGCGGCTGGTTCGTTGTGCTAGGAGTCCCGGGACTGCCCGGGGTGCTCGGGCTGTGCGGAGTCGGAGTTCCGGCCGGCACGGTTTTGGTCGGGTCCGTGGTACTGGCGGGAGTCGTCGACGAGGGGTCCACTCCTGCGGGGGTGGTCGAGGTGTCGGTCGCCGTCGTGTCGGAGGATTTCTGGTCCTGCGTCGACTCGTCGGTGGGCTGTGGCTCCTCGGTACTCGTCTGGTCGGGATTGCCGTCGCCGTCCTCATCGCCCGGAGTGCCGGAATCGGTGGCGGTAGGGCTGGTGCCGGGGTCGTTGGAAGTAGGCCCGCCGCTGGCATCGCTTTGGTATCCGCCCGGCGGGGGCGCTGGAATGTCCACCGACGCAGTCGGACCGACCGGAGTGGGCAGCACCGGAATCTTCCCGTCCATCTCGCTGAAGGGCTGTACGTAGAATTCCTTCATCGCGACCCGCGCGGATTGCTCGGCCTCGGACCGTTCGCCCGACAGGCTCCAGCGCGTCGGATGGAAAATGCGCTCCCCGACGGAGAAATCGATGAGATCCGGGAGTGCCTTCTTCGTGTCGGCGATCGCGGTGGCGGCGTCGCGGACCCGGTAGTACAGCTCCTCCAGGGAGGTCGTCAGATTCTGCGCGTCGCCGGTGTACTTTGCGATGGCGCTCTTGGACTGCTCCGCTGCGGGGCCGGACCAGGCTTGGGCTATGGAGGTCTGGATGGAGCGCGCGAAGGTTTCGACGCCGCGCTCCCACTCGTTGCGAGCTTGCCAGTACGTGTCGGCTTGAGTGAACGCGTTAGCGGGATCGAGCGGCTCGAACGTGTCGTTGATCCGCGAGTGTTCCCAGCTGTCGGCGTGCTCGCCACCGTTCGGGATGCGCTTGTTTTCGTAGCCGCTCATTTGGTCGTTCCATTCGGGAGCCTTGGCGCTGAGAATTGGACTCCGACGGGTGGGCGCTCCGGCAGGGTGGTATTCAGCCTGTTGAACTCTGCGGCAAAAATACTGTCGGCCTGCATCATCCGATCCCGTGCGAGCCGGTGCACTTCCTGGATGTCCTCGACGATGCGATAATGGTCTTCCATGATTTGATGGACGCTGTTGAGGTCTTCCGCTCCGCGAGCCTTTGCCTTGAATCTATCGACCAAGGTCTTGCCCGAGACCATACCGTCGTTGCTCTCGCCTAAGCCCCATCGTTCCTGCCGCGAAACGAGCTCCATATATCTTTGAATCTTTCGAATCGCATCTTTGAAATACTGGCAGTCACGGTCTATGTAGACAAAGTCCTCTGCGGACATTTGGATACCTAGCTGGCCCTCCCTTGCCGCGTTCAAAATGTTACCCATCGGCCGAGGCGGCTGTGCGTTGTCGTCACCCATTTTCAACTCCCTCCCGGTGCATTCGATCGCTTCAGCATATTTCAAGCAGAGGAAGGCATCGTTGCTACCACCTTCTCGGCCAAAGTCTTTGCGAGCGCGCAGGTGTCGAGTTGGCCGGTCTTTCGATTCGAGGGAGGATTACTGAGGAAGAATTCGAGGCTTCCGCCCTTCATTTCCACGTTGATCGTGCACACGGCGTCGGGGTGCTCCTCAACCTGCCGCGTAGAGATCGCACGGCGTCCGTTGATGGCATATTCGCGGGTATCTGCGAACTTCTTGTCCCGCACCATGTCGACGGTGATGTTGGTCGTGGTGATAGCGGGTGCGTATCCGTCGGTCTGGACCCATCCGCAACCACGCCACTTGACTCCCCCCGACGCGTTCGAGTCTTGCTTGTCTTTGCCGCGCAGGTTCTCGGAGTCGAGGACGCTCTGCGGGATGTCGGTGCACGGGTCGTAGCCGGTAGGTACGTCAGGGGCGATGGTTGGGCTGGGGGAGGGAACTCCGCTCGGCGCGGCATCATCACCTGAGGAATCGCAGCCTGTCATAACGAGTGCGGTGCCAACGGCAAGGATTGTCAGTCGCCGCGAATTCCACCCTGATGTCATTGATTCCCCTTGCACACCGGTGAGTGTCCCTGGCTCTTCGAGGCCGGACCGGCTCCTCCGCCCCCCGCAGCAAATGTCGACGCTACCGGCGGGTTTCGTCGGGTGCAAGCGGTCCGGCGGGCAAACCGATGTGCGGGGAGTCGTGGGGTTGTGCAAGCAGCCCCGGAACCCTCTGGTGAGAGAGATCCCGGGGTCGCGGATAGAAGCCTGCTCAGGACTGCGACTGGTCGAGTCCGCCACTTATGATGCGGGCAGTGAACGAGTGCCACTCGTCCGCTGGGAACACGAGTGCCGGGCCTGCGGGGTCTTTGGAGTCGCGTACACCCACCGCGCCAGCGCCCAGGAACGCGACCTCGACGCAGTCTTTCTCAGCACTGCTATAACTGCTCTTGAACCAGATGAACTCGGATAGGTCGGTGCTCACGCGGCGTACTCCTTCGCGATCTTGTAGATGAGAGCTCGGCTTCGCTCCTGATCAAGTGCCGATCGCTGAATATCGGCGTACGTCTGGCGATATCGCCGGATCTCGTCGGGCCTCTCAAGATACAGGTCGCCCGTAAGTCCCTGCATGTAGACAACTGGCGGCTCGGTGAGATGGGCGATCGGATGCTTCGGGAAGTCGAGCATCACAAACGCCCCAGCGCCCAACCCCGCGTACGCCTCCGCTGCCAGGGGAACCACTCGCACTGAAACATGTTCTTGTTCGCCTACTCTCGCCAGATGTCTGAGCTGCCGATCCATCACTGACGGACCGCCGATCGCGCGGCGCAGTGCGGACTCATCGATGACAGCTTCCAGGAGAACGGGGTCCGCGTCGTCCAAGCGGGCCTTTCGCTGCCTGAACATCTCGATCCTTCGCTCGACTTCATGTCCGGGTATTGCGGGAAGGTCGACCCAGATGAGCGCACGTCGATACTCATCGGTTTGCAGGATTCCGGGTAGCAGGGTGGTCTGATAGGAAACAAGACGCTTGGCTACCGCCTCCAGTTCCACGAAGAGGCTGAACTCTTCGGCGATGGTGTCTCCGTAGGCATGCCACCACCCGGGGTGCTTGGTTTCCTCGACCAGATTGAGCAGGACGGCGGTCCGTTCCTCCGACGCCCCGTACACCTTGCACAACCGCTCGATGAACAGCGGATTCAGCCGGATCGGCTGTCCGGTCTCGATCCGCCAGAGGGTCTGTTTGCTCACGTTGATCGCGTCCCGCGCGTACTCGGCGCTGACGCCCGTGCTGACCCGCAGCTCACGCAGCTGCCGCCCCAGCATCCGACGGGGCAGGGTGGATCCGGTTGAACTCACGACGAATTCCCTTTCGTAGCCTAA
This sequence comes from Nocardia sp. NPDC057455, assembly GCF_042802775.1. NCBI lineage: Bacteria > Bacillati > Actinomycetota > Actinomycetes > Mycobacteriales > Nocardiaceae > Nocardia > Nocardia sp. NPDC057455. The sequence continues at coordinate 36,502 of NZ_JBHVDM010000021.1, forward strand.
GTATTGGCCGGGTACCTAACTGGAACCGTGTGGCGGGGGGCCTTGGAACCTGGGCGGTTTTCGCCCGATTCCACCACTGAGAACGTTCCCGCCCAGCAATGTCCGGTGCTCTACTGATCGCGACCGGTCCGAATCGAAGAAGTGCTGAAACCTTAACTGCCACAACGGTTACAGGTCCAGCGGCCGGCATATTTCGCGTACCGAACCAGGTGAATAGAGGATGGCGAATGGATCTTGCGGCATTCCAGGACACCCCCGCGTCCCGCTGCGCGTTTTACCGCCGCACCTGCGGGCTGCCCGCCGGGATACATCCGGAGATCGGCCGGATCGTGGTGAAGGCGGGCGTGGTGGGCGGGATAACGATGCCCGACCGGCTGGGGCAGTGCGTGCGCGACGACATGCTTTTCCGTGGCAGGCCGCTCGGCCCGGTCGTCGCGCATATTCGTTCCCGCCGCTGGACTTTCCTGTGCCGTCCGGATCTACCCGACGACGTGCGGCTGTTCGCGGCCTTGTTTCGGCTCGATGTCTCGATCGTGCCGTTCGGTGGCGAAATCGCGCTGCCGTCACCGGCCGACGCGAACGGCGTATTCCGCCGATGGGTGGTGGCGCCGCGTGACACGTTCCGCCCGTCCGGCATGGTGATCGCGAATTGCGTGCTGGCGCGCGCGGGCGGGAAAGGCGCGCCGTGAGCGAGGGCTTGCCGACGCGAAATGAGCTGCTGCAAGCCTGCCGGGAGGGCGCACCGCCGCCGGGACATCCGGTACTGCTGCGGGCGCGCACTCTCGCGGAGTTGCACATGCGCCGGCTTCGCGCGGGCGAGGCAGGCGTGTGCGATATCGATGAGCGCCGGGCCCGGTTGATGCGGGACGTCGATCGTTGGGTCGAGGTTCGGTTGCCCGCGGCGCGTGGCGGGGCCTATCTGCACACCGAGTCGGTCGGCTCGGTAGTCGACCGCCTCGCCCGGCTGAGCGCGTGCGCGTACGCGGCCATGGCCGACGACCAGGAGTGGGACCTGTGGTTCGCCTGGGAGCGACTCGCCGAGCTGGCGATCGCCTACGAGGACCTGGTCACCGAGTTGAACAGTGGACGGCGCCGGTTGCCGAGCGCTTTCTGACAAGCGCTGGGGGCCGGTTCAATTGCGCAGCAGGGTGGCGGCGAGATGATGTTGCAGTGGTTCGCCGACCGCCGCCATCCGGAGTGTGTAGTCGATGGTGTCGCCGGACAGGCGCAGCGACCGGCCGAGGGCGGTGACAAGTTTCGCGGTGCTGCTGCGCCCGATGCCGGTGGAGTCCAATTCCAGGCGCAGCGTGCCGTCCTCGACCGCGAGCGAGCCCTCGCAGATTTCGGTGATACCGGTGGGATGGGCGAGGATCAATTCGACGCGGTCCGGGCGCGGGCAACGCAGATAGCCGGTTTCGGCGTGCAGCGGCCGGCCGTCGTCGGTGGCGCGGGTCTTCTGCCGGTAGGTGAGGAAGGGGCGGCCGAGATGGCCGAACCGAATTTCCTCGACATAGCCGAACGGCTGAATGGTCGGGTATTCCCCCTGCCCGTTGCCGCGCCATGTGCCGAGCAGTGGAGCGAGCGGAGCGATATCGGGATGCAGGGCAATAGCAGGCTGGGGTTCGACCACGGCGAACAGCCTAAACCCGTCCCCGTTCAACCGTTCGGGTACTCCCGAAAATGCTCCACGCTAAGGTTAGCTTCGCCTTATCACCAATGTGGTGTGGTCGGAAAGGAAACAAGAAGTTGAACGGACGTTGGAATGAGTCGCACCGTGGCGGTCTGCCTCGGTCGCGGACCCGGAGTGGTCTGCTGCGCGCGTCGGCGCTCGGTGTCGCGTTGATCGTGGCGGCGGGCTGCTCGGACTCGAAGTCGGACGACGTGCCCGCGCTCGACGGCAACAAATACGTCCAGACCAATCTCGCGGCCAACAACGCGGAGTACAAGGCGCAGTTCACATTTCCCGACCTGGTGAACGCCTGGGGGCTGGCCGACCGCCCCAAAGGCGCCGGTGGGCACTTCTGGGTCGGTGCGGGCGGCAAATCGTTCCAGTTCGTCGGTGACGTGACCAAATCGCCGGACGGGAAGGTGCAGAAGCTCTTCCAGGACGACCTGAAGATCGTCACCATCCCCGGCACCGACGCCGACACCTCGGACAAGAGCGTGGGCAAGGTCACCGGCGTGGTGTTCAATCCGGCGCCGATCACCTCCGATCTGTTCGTCGTCCACGACCAGCCGGTGGAGGCGGAGGGCGGGCCGCTGAACGGTTCGGCGCGGTTCATCTTCGCCACCGACTCCGGCAAGATCTCGGCCTGGACCGAGCTGGGCTTCGAAGGCCGGATCGTGCGCCACGACGGGCCCGCCAACCTGGTCTTCGACGGCCAGCCGCAGGGAATGCAATTCTTCGGCATCGCGCTCGCCCCGTCCGGTGACAAGCTGCTGGCCGCCGACTTCGGTGCCGACCCGCAGGTCCGGACGTTCGACCGCAACTGGCAGCTGATTCCGACCACCGGCTTCGCCAACCCGTTCGCCACCGGCGACGAGATCGATCCGGCCGCCCCGGAGAAAGGCAAGAAGGCCAAGCCTGGCGATCCCGCGCCGTTCAACGTCTCGACCATCGGTAACCGGGTGTTCGTCGCCTACGCCACCACGCAGCCGGACGAGAAGGACGCGACCGCGTTCGACGCAGGCGAAGAGGATTCGCTGGACAAGGACGAAGAGCGGGACGCGAGCGGCAAACCGGACAAGGGCAAGCTCGCCGAGTTCGATGCCAACGGCAAGCTGGTGCGCATCATCGACGACGGCAAGCGCCTCAACGCACCCTGGGCGGTGACGATCGCGCCGGACGGGTTCGGTCCGCTCAGCGGCAAACTGCTGGTCGGCAACTTCGGCGGCGCCGGGCACGTGCTGGCCTACGACGACACCACCGGCAAGTTCGCCGATTATCTGCGCGATGCCGACGGCAAGCCGGTCGCCATCGAAGGACTGTGGGCGCTGATGTTCGGCAACGGCGAGAGCCTCGGTGACGCGGACTCGCTGTACTTCACCGCCGGACCCGATGACGAGAAGGACGGCCTGTTCGGCAAGCTTCGCTTGAAGTGAGCCCGTTCCCGAACAGCCCGCACCGATGAGGTGCGGGCTGCTCGCGCGTTACGGGCGACCGGTCGGCGCCGAGGCGCGGCGTTCGGTGTGCCGCTCGCGGATCGCCGACTCGACTTCGTCGACCGCCGTGCGGATCGTCGCCCCGTAGCCGTCGTCGGCGAGCGTGTGCAGACGTGCGCGGGCGGCGTCGATTTCGCGCTGTGCGGCGTCGAACGAGCTGAGTCTGCGGTAGTCGTCGGCGAGGTTGAGGTGCAGGGACGGGTAGAACGCGGCAACACGCAGCGATCCGTCGTAGTCCCGCGCGCGATCGTCGGAAAGGCTGTCGGCGGCATCCAGCGCGCGGATGTCCCAGGCGAGCGCCTCGGCGGCGTCGTCGTGCAGGTCGGCGAGATAGTGGGCGAGCGTGCACCGGTGCAGCGGGTCGCCTTGCGGGCCGAGCGAGGCCCACACGGCGAGCAGAGCGTCCCGCGCGTCGTCCGGACGGCCTTCGCGGCCGAGTGCGACAGCGCTGGTGATGGCGTCCATGGTGGGGTCGGATGCTGCGTTCATGAGGGTCTCCTTCGGGGGCAGTGTGTGTATGGATGAAGTGGCGCTCGTGGGCGCGTCGGGACGGCCGACCCGAATGCGGGTTGGGACGGCAATCGAAGTCGATGGGCGCGGCCGCGAATTGGGTGCTCGGAGCGGCTGACCGAGGAGTCGGGCGGACGATCGGAGGTAGCCGTGCCGGCGACCGCGAGGTGGGTAGACGGGTTGCGGCGCCGGCCGACAAGAGGTGGTGCAGTTGCGCGAGGCAGGCTGAGGGATATGCGCGCGTGATGGTCGTCCGCGCGACTATTTCGAGGTGTTGTGGCCGGAGGGTCGGACCGGCATAGCCAGGGTGGTCAGGTCTCCGTCGGTCGCGGAACGCAGGATCACGGGCTGATCGGCCGCGATGATGTCGAGCATGAGATCGGGGCCGAGCGCGGTGCGGGCGGCGGGCAGCAATGTCGCGGGGTCGAACGACAGGGCTACGGCGCAACCGGTGACCGTCGCGGGCAGGCGATGCGCTTCGTCAAGTGTAGACGCCACGATCCCGGTCGGTTCGATCGCGAATCGTACTGTGGCATAGGATTTTTCAAGTATCTCCAGCATCATGTCCCGGGCGACGATCGCCCTGGTACGGACCGGCCCCAGTCCCGACAGCACGGCACGGTGATCCGGGAAGGGCTCATCGATGACAGCCGACCGGTGTATTACGCCGTCTCCGGTCAGCATCAGTCCATCATCGATTGGTGCGGCGACGACCTCGCCCATGCCGCGCAACCGCTCGGTGATCGACTCGAGGCCGTTCGAATCGAGCACCACGGACCACTCGCCGCCGTGCTGCCGGTTCGCGACCACGGTGCGGGTGGACAGACGGTAGCGGTCGGTCGCCGTGAGGGTGACGGTATTCGCGCTCGCCTCCAGCAGAACGCCCGCCAGCACAGGAATCTCGCGCGTGCGGGCCGCGGCGGGGCGGACCTGCTCGAGCGCCTCCGTCAGCACCGCCGCATCGACCACCACATGAGCGCCGAGGGACTGTGCGACCATCGCGGCGACGCGTGCGGCCTCGTGCGCTCTGCGCGTCAGTTCCGCCACGTGACGGTCGAGCAGGCAGCGTGCCCGCTCGGCGTCGCCGGCGAGAATCTCCGCGATCGCCTCCAGCGGCAGATCGATCGCCCGTAGCTGCCGGATGAGTGTCGCCCGCTCCCGCTGCGCCTCGGTGTAGTAGCGGTATCCGGTCAGCGGGTCGACCCGAGCTGGGACGAGCAGGCCGCAGTCGTCGTAGAACCGCAGCGCGCTCGCCGTGAGCCCGCTGGCCCGCGCCAGCACTCCGATCGTGATCAACCCTTGGGGCTCCGAACTCGTCACCCGGCCATCATGGGGCCTCAACCAACTCGAAGGTCAACCCCGACCTCTCGGTGCAACTCGCCAGCTCACACACTTCACCGAAAAGTCTCGAGCTCGAATGCGGGCAAGCTGCCGGCGCTGTCCGCACGGGCCCGGAGCCGATGGGCAGGGCCATGTCCGTTCGCGCGGTTCGTGGGGTGCGACTCGATGGATGCCTTCACGGGCGGCCGATGAACCGAGTCCTTCGGTGCGGATCACGCCGGGCCGTAGAGCGGCCGACGTTCGAGCGCGAGCCGTGGAGAGGTCGGAGCGTGGCAAGCGACGCTCCGCTGATTCGACCCCACAATCGCACTGATGGGTGGACATCACGCAGGCGCGGGCACCGAGCGTGAGCCGGTCAGTCGGTGCCGGAGTCGATGGAGGTCACGCGCCAGCGGCGCGACCAGTCCCAGACCGGTCCCAGCGCTGTGCCGAGTTCGGCGCCCGCGGTGGTCAATTCATAGGATTTGTCGGGATTCTTCGCGATCAGGCCCGCCGACTGCAGGTGTTGCAAGCGCACCGACAGCATGCTGGAGGAGCAGTTGCCCATGCGCCTGCGCAGTTCGAGGAAGCCGAGGCGGTCGAGCTCCAGTTCCCACAGGATGCGCAGGATCCAGCGCTGCCCGAGCAGGTCCATCGTGGCCAGCAGCGGCGCGTTCGCCGGGTCGTCCCGGCCGCGCGGCGGCTTGGGCAAGTTTGCACTTCTCATTTAGAACCAGCATAGTGATTCTGAATTAGAAGCACTGGCCCGGGTCTCCGGGCGGACCGAGAGGGTGGACGGTGGACGACACGACCGGACGGCGAATCGTTCTGATCACGGGCGCCTCTCGCGGTATCGGCGCGGAGACCGCTCGGGTGCTCGCGGCACGGGGTGACCACGTGGTGATCAACTATCGGGAGAAGGCCAAGCGGGCCGACACGCTGGCGGAGGCGATCCGGCAGGCGGGCGGCAGTGCGTCCACGGCGGGCGCCGATATCGCCGACCCGGATTCGGCACGCGACCTGGTCGCCGGGGTCGTCGAGGAGTTCGGCCGGTTGGATGTGCTGATCCTCAACGCCTCCGGTGGGCTGGAGCGCAACGCCTCGTCCGGATATGCGATGGCCCTCAATCGTGACGCGCAGGAACGGCTCGTGCGATTCGCCGTACCGCATATGCCTTCCGGCTCGCGGATCGTGTTCGTGACCAGCCATCAGGCGCACTTCCACGGCCGCAAACCGGTACCCGCCGACTACGAACCCATCGCCGCCAGCAAGCGCGCGGGCGAGGACGTACTGCGCGCCATGATCCCGGAACTCACCGCCGAGGGCATCGCCTTGCACGTCGTCTCCGGGGACATGATCGATGGCACGATCATCGTCCAACTGCTGGAGCGCCGAAATCCCGGCGCCGTCACCGCACGTCGCGACCAGGGCGCCTTGCCCACCGTCGCGGAGTTCGCCACCGCCGTCGCGCTGGCCACCACCGCACCCGCCGATCCGGGCCACACCACATACATCGGCGGTCAGGACTACCTCGACGCCTACGAGACCACTTCCTGAGCCGAGGGGTGCTCCGCTGGGGGTAATTCGGTGGCGGGTCGTGGGTACGGCTCGGATTATGGGGCGATGGTGAATTACTCGGGCACCGCGTTGCGGACCGGATGGGCCGAGGTGCCGCAGCCGGTGCGGCTGGAAGTGGAGCGCCTGCTCGGGGATGGCGTGTGCGCGGCCGTGGATCAGCGCGGCGGGTTCAGCCACGGCGTAGCGGTGCGCGTGCGCACCGCCGGGGGTGGGTCGGCCTTCGTGAAAGCGATCGAGGCAGGAGACGGACTCGCGCCGGTGTATAGGCAGGAGGCGCGCATCGCGTCGCGCCTGCCCGTGACGACGTCCGCGCCGCGATGCCGGTTCGTGAGCGAGATCGCGGGATGGTTCGTCGCGGGGTTCGACGATGTCGAGGGAGCGTTTCCGCGACTCGACGATCCGGGAGAGTTGCAGGACACCCTCGACTTGGTGACGCGGTTGGCGACGGAGCTGACACCGAGCCCGCTGTCGGACGTGCCGACCGTGGTGGACGCCTATGGGCCGGAACTGGTCGGCTGGCGGACGTTCGTCACCGCGGGGCCGCCTGCGGACCTGGACAGCTGGTCGGTTCGTCACCTGACGGAATTGGCCGACCTGGAAGCGACCTGGATGGTGGCCGCGGCGGGAGACACACTGCTGCACACCGATCTCCGGCCGGACAACATGCTGCGGCGAGCGGATGGCACGGTGCTGGCGGTGGATTGGGCGTGGGCTTGCCGGGGCGCCGCGTGGCTCGACCTCGTCGCTCTCGCTCCGTCGATCGCTGCGGCGGGGGTCGACCCCGAACCGATCATCGCCACCCATCCGGTGACCCGCGACGTCGACCCCGCGGCTGTCGACGCCTTCGTCTGCGCGCTCGCCGGCTATTGGGCCGCGGCCTGCCGTAAGCCGGGGCCGCCGCGTTCGCCCTTTTTGCGCGAGCATCAACGTACGTTTGCTCGACTCACTCGCGAGTGGCTGGCGTGTCGGCTCGGCGCGCAATAATCCCAGGAAAGACAGCTCTATCCTTGAAAAGTCTGAGGTCACTGAATGTTTGCCACAGATGGAGGATGGGCGGAGTCCGCAAAATCCGGTCGATGGGCGTGTCGTGTGAGCGGAACTCGTTGAATCCCGCGCGGCAGACGCCACTCTCGGTCACGCTGGGCACATGTGGATGTTCGGGCAGTGCCGGGACACCGGCGAGGCAAGGCATCGAGGACGTGGCCGAGACACGTCCACCCTGGTCGGAAGGGGGGTCCCGGAAATGGATCAAGCATCCGAGGCGCGGGTGATCCCCGGCAAAGAACTCCTGCTGGCCGCCTTCCGGGGCTTGCCGCACATGGATCATCCGATGCTGGAGGCGGCCGGCGAACTGGCTCAGCTGCATCAGACGCGCGAACGCACGCCCGCGAGCGGGTGCGACAAACTCGACCGTCGCCGGGCGCAACTCGTGCGCGGCATCGACCGCTGGGTCACCCTGGCGACGCCGATCCCGCCGCCCGCCGCGCCCGAGCACGCCGAGACCGTCGGCCGCGTGGTGGACCGGCTGGCCATGCTGGCCGGCCAGGCGTTCGTGGCGCTGGCGCACGCGCCGGAATCGGTCTTCTACGACGCGTGGATCCGGATCGACGAATTGGCGGACGGCTACCAGGATCTCGTCGATGATCTGCGGGCCGGGGCGAGGCGACTACCTGAGGGGCGCTACGACCGCTGGTAGCTATCCGTTACGCCCGAACAGCCGGAACGACCGCCTGCGCCGGCGCGGCAGGGTCGAGTACACCATGGTCATGTCGGCGAAGACCTCCGCTTCCCGTTCGCGATCGGCGCCGAAGTCGGCACGGCCGAGCACGTGTTCGATCGAGTGCGGCGAAATCGAGGGCAGGATGGCGGCCAGAGAAGGCGGCAACGGATCGGCGCGTTCCTGGTCGTTGTGGTGACCCAACAGCATGTGACCGACCTCGTGCAGGATGACGTGATCGGCGTTGCGGCCGGTCGCCGCGGCGTCGTACACGATGATGTCGTCGTGCTTGCGTGCCACCCACAGTCCGCCTCCGCCGCAGCCCAGGTCGGCCAACATCGCCTTCGGCACCGGGTGCAGGCTGATCGAGCGTCCGCGATGGGCGGCCACCGCAGCCAGATAAGCGGTCAGATTCCACGGGTTGGGGAGGGGCACGGTCCGGGTGGCATCCCCGAAACGGGATTCCATGCTGGTCATCGGCGCCCACCTTACCTATCGGGCGGCGACTAGTCATCTATGGATTTCCGGACACACGAGGGAGGTGATCCGCTGCGGGACAAGCCGACTGGTCACTCCGCGGGTGGGCCGCTGTCCAGCGGTTGTGTCCGCATGGAGCGGATGGCCAGGTAGTTCAGGCCCCACAGCGCGACCCCGATGGCCAGCAGCACGCCTGCGATGGCGTACTGCGCCGGGTTGCGGTCGGTGAGCGGTGTGACCAGAAAACCACAGGTGAGCGCGCCCAGTACGGGCAGCGGCGTGGGTGTCTTGAAGTGCTTGTGCGGCACCGGGTCCCGGCGCAGCACCAGCACGGCGACATTGACCACGGTGAACACCGCGAGCAGCAGCAGCGCCGTGGTGCCGCCGAGTTCGGGAACTTCGCCGACGAACAGGATCAGCCCGAGCGCGAGCAGTGTCGTGAAGACGATGGCGTTGTAGGGCGTCCGGCGCCGCTCGTGTACTCGGCCGAACGGCCGGGGCAATACCCCTTGCCGGGCCATGCCGTAGATCAGGCGGCTGGCCATCAGCATGTTGATCAACGCCGAATTGGCGACGGCGAACATGGTGATGTAGGCGAAGACGTGGGTCGGGAAGCTCGGCGCGCCCGCCTCGATCACCTTCAGCAGGGGCGTGTCGCCTTCGCCGAGCTGGTCGGCGGGGACGAGCGCGACCGCGCTGATCGACACCAGCACGTAGATCAGCCCGGTGATGAGCAGCCCGGCGAGCAGGACCTTCGGGAAGATGCGGGTGGGCTCCTTGCACTCCTCGGCCATGTTCACCGAGTCCTCGAAACCGACCATCGCGTAGAACGCGAGCGTGGTGGCCACGATGACGCCGCCGACCGCGTTGCGCTCGCCGGTGTCGAACTCGACGATGCGCGAGAAGTCACCGTCGCCGACGCCCAATGCCCAGCAGCCGATCGCGATGACGATCAGCAGACCGGTCAGTTCCACGCAGGTGAGCACCACATTGAGCTTCACACCCTCGCTCACACCACGTAGGTTGATCGCCGCCACCGCGGCCATGAACAGCAGCGCGATGACCGTCACCGCGATTCCGCTGCCGAGATCGAGGTCGAAGGCTTCGGCGAAGTTGGCCGCGAAGGCACGCGAGGCGGTGGAGGCGGAGGTGATACCCGAACTCATCACCGCGAAAGCGACCATGAAGGTGAGGAAGTGGATACCGAATGCCTTGTGCGTGTACAGGGCGGCGCCCGCGGCGTGCGGATATTTGGTGACCAGCTCCAGATAGCTGAAACCGGTGATGAGCGCGACCAGGAACGCCACGAGGAACGGTACCCACACCGCCCCGCCGACCTCGTTGGCGACCTTGCCGGTCAGCGCGTAGATGCCGGTGCCGAGGATGTCGCCGACCACGAACAGCAAGAGCAGCCCCGGCCCCATCACCCGTTTGAGTTCGGGCCCGGATTCTGATGTCGGATTCTCGGCTACTTCGGACATGCGTCCTCCCCTCGGCAGTAAGCGCGAGGGTACCCACTCGGGCGCGGAATAGTCGTTCTCCCGCGCCTAATTCACCATAATTTCGCACGCGACCAGCGGAATGGGCGGTGCGGGTATCCGCTGGGCAACCGGTCGGGGCGACCTTCGGACCATGCGGGTGGGGCGGACCGGTTCCGGCCGCGGCTAGTCTTCCCGGTCCATCCCGAGCGCGGCATCCGCGATCATCGCCGCGGAGTCGCGTGGGCTCAGCGCCATGGCGCGCAGCTGATCGAAAATGACTCCGAAACGTCGGATTTCGGTATGGCCTTCGATCAACTCGTCACCCGCCATGCCCTCCACGTAGACCAGTTCGGGGTCGGCGGGATCGTGGAAATCCAGCAGGGTGAACGAGCCGGCCATGCCGGGGTGGGCACCCGCGTCGAACGGCAGGATTTGCAGAATCACGTTCTTACGCTTGATCTCTTGCAGCAGCCGGTCGAGCTGACCCCGCATCACCGCGGGACCGCCGACGGTACGACGGATCGCGGCCTCGTCCAGGACCACCCACAGTTCGAGCGGGTCCTCCCTGGTCAGGTTGACGGCGCGGTCCATCCTGGCCTTCGCCCTGCTCTCCATGACCGCCGCCTCCAGCTTCGGCATCGAGGTGTCGATCACCGCCGTCGCGTACTCGTAGGTCTGCAAAAGCCCCGGGATGAAGGAGGTTTGGTAGTGCCGGGCCGACAACGCCTCGGACTCGAAGTTGATGTAGGCGGCGTAGACCTCCGACACGCTGCCCTCGTAGGCGCGCGACATGCCCGGCTTCAGCGCGTCGGACAGGAGCTCCAGGGCATCCTCGCGCTGCTCGTCGGCGATGCGGTAGAGGTCGAGCATCGCCATGAGGGTGCGTCGCTGCGGACGGGCCTGGGCGGTCTCGATCCGGTACAGCGTGGTGACGTTGATGCCGGTCTTCGCGCTGACCTCTTCCTTGCTGAGCTGGGCATTCTCGCGCATTTCGTGCAGCATCGCGGCCAGCCGTCGCAACCGGACGGTCAGTACGGTGCGCTTGCCTGCCATCAGTACAACCCCTTCGGTCTACGCACTTGCTGGAACGTGTTATGACGTTCGCCCTCGAATGCGGCCTATGTGCAGCGGATCTGTGCCGTGTGTGGGCACAGCAACAGAGACTACCTCCAGTGATCCACGTTATGGTCAGTGTTTTCGCGGGCATTGTGTTCGGCGGCCGAGATCGAGGGGCTAACCGAACCGGCTACTCGGTTGAGGCGGTGTGCGGAGACTCGCGGACCCGCTCGGCGTCGCCGTGCGGTCGGCGGGACGGCCGTGCCGCCGAAAAGCGACCGCCGGATGCCGCCGCCGCGTCCGCTTCGTCTGCTGCCGGAAGCGGGCGGTCGCCGGTGTCCTGCCATGCCGGGAGGGGGCGCATACGCAGCCCCAGCCTTCGGCGCGATCTCCTATTGCAGGTTAATTGCTATCTAATTCATGCGTATTCTATATAGGTCATCTACCCCGGTAGATACCGCTTTATGTTGGATGCGGAGAGTTTGCCACAATTTGATTTCATCTCGTGTTCCGGTCCGTGGCCCGCGGACGCCGATGGATAATGACCGCGTGACGAGGATGGATGACCTCGCGCTGAGAAGCGCCTCCGCGATAGCGAGCGTCATCGCGGGCACGCCGCAGAGCGTGGGCAGCTTCCGCTTCTGGTTCGAGGATCAGCGTTGGGAATGGTCGGATGAAGCGGCCGCGATATACGGCTACACCGAGCGGGACGCTCAACCCACTACAGAGTCGCTGCTGGCGCACAAGCACCCCGACGACCGCGCGCTGGTCGCTCAGTCCATCGCCACGGCGGTGCGGACCGGCGAGCCGTTCTGTGGCCGCCACCGCGTCATCGACACCGCCGGGCGGACCCACCACGTCATCGTGGTCGCCGATCGCATGCTCGACGACCGGGGGCTGGTGGTCGGCACCACCGGTTACTTCATCGACGTGTCCGGCACCCTCGAGGAGAACCGGCAGGAGATCCTCGACGGCACCCTGCCCGAACTGGTCGAAACACGAGCGGTGATCGAGCAGGCCAAGGGCGTGCTGATGGTCGTGTACGGCATCAACGCCGAACAGGCGTTCCGGGTCTTGCAGTGGCGCTCGCAGGAAACCAACATCAAGTTGCGGACGCTGGCGCGGCAACTGGTCGGCGAGGTCCCCGCGATGGGCGGCGGTCCGGCCTCGCAACGGGCCTGCTTCGACCATCTGCTACTGACTATGCACGACGTTCTGGCGGCGAAGTGAGCGCCGGGTTCGGTGACCGATCGCCGATGAGTCGAGCGTAGGTCGCGCGCCGGTTGACACCGGTCCGTGCCACGCGTCCGGAACGAGCCGCTTGCCTGCATGCGCCACCGCGACCCTCCCGCCGCGGGCCGAACTCGCCGTTCGCCGCGGCGTCGCCGTGGAATGCCCGGCGTCCCAACGTCATACGCGGCGCGGGTGGTGCGTGATCTTCGCCCCTTCGACCGATCCCACTCCCGATAAGTCGGAGACAATTCATCAGAAGTAACCATAGTGGGAGGGAGTCCGTTGTGGTCAGTGAGTACACATCGGCACTCGAGCGGGAGATCGTCGGCATGCGCGGGCAACACGAGGTGTTGCTGCGAACGGCGCGGCAGTGGTCGTTGCGCGCGATGTTCGGCACACCCGACTGGGACATCGTCGATTACTGCCGCGACTTCCGGCCCAACCGGTTCGGCGAGCAAGCGTGTGCGGAGGTGGAACGCTTCTGCCGCGAGCACGGCATCTGGCTCGAGCCCGCCGGACCGCACTACAACAGCATGACGCCCTACCTGCAACCCGGCGCCGTCAGCGCCGAGCGGATGACGATCATCGGTCTCTACAACGCGATTCTGTTCTGGCTCAACGACACCGTCGGCCGGGAGAAGTTCGGGCACCTCGGCGACGACGAACAGCGCTCGGCGCGCGTGGCGATCGACCGGCTGTGCGTGCTCCTGCGCACGCGCTCGGCTCCCGAGGACGCCACCCCACTGGAGACGTCGACGTCGTCGTTGCTCGCGATGCTGTCCGCCCTCGCGGACCCGGCCTGGCTCGACCGGTTCGTCGAAGCCACCATCGAGCACCTGCGGCCGGCGATCCAGGATCAGAACGCCCGGGCTCGCGGCGGGTTGCTCAGCGTCGCGGAGTACATCGATCTGCGGGCCCAGGTGTCGGGCATGTACCCGGCGATCGCGCTGTGCGAGTTCGGCCGCGACGACTACCTGCCGTGGGAACGCATCCGGCACGCCGGGCTGGACGGCGATCTCCACCGGCTGCGGACGCTGACCGCGGAGATCGGCGCGCTGATGAATGACGTGTTCTCGTTCGAGAAGGAGTGCATCGTCGATCTCGCGGATTTCAATTTGATCCCGGCGGTCCTGTTGAACCATCCCGGATGGTCGCTGGAGGACGCCGTACAGGGCGCCACCGAGATAGTGCGCGCCCGGCTCATCGAGTTCCGTGAGCTGGGCGCGGTGGCCGCGCAACGATGTGAACGCCTGGCCGCGCAGGACGCCGCCACGGCGGCCACCGTTTCGACCCATCTCGCCGATCTGGTCGCGTGCGTCCAGGCGACCTGGGTCTGGCAGGTCAAGACTCTGCGGTACAAAGGTGCGTCGATATTCAGGGAGAACGGGTTGCAATAGTCCCGCTATCTCACCAGTGCTGGGGATGCTTCCAGGCGGCAGTACTCGACGGTCTCGAACATCTGTGGATACGATGCGTCGGGGGCTATCTCCGGCCTGAATGGTGAGGGGGTTGCGGTGGAACAGATCGAACTCGCCAGGATGGCGAACTTGTGGTGGCGCGCCCTGCAGGCCGTCGCCGGTGGGTCCGCGTCTGTACCGGACCCCGAATTCGTGCTGCTCGGGATGATCGAGGAGTTGGTCTCCGGTCTGGAGGCAGAGCCGTTCGACGCGGGCGCCGGTCTCCGCGTGGGTGCGGCGCTGGTCTCCGCGGGGCTGGTCGGCCCGGCCGTGCCCAGTACATCCGCCCAGGTCCTGTACGGATTGGCCGAGCACCGGACAGCTCCGGAGACCGGACGGCGGCTCGCGGCGCTGCTCGCGGCGGTCGGGCAGGGATACGAGGCACAGGCGCGCTCGCACGAGGAAGCGGTGCGTGAGGCACGCCGATCCGACGACGCGCGCTTCCGGGTGGTCTTCGACAACGCGGCGATCGCGATCGCCATCGGGGACACCGACGGTACGTTGCTCGACGTCAATCGCGGCTTGGCCGAGATGATCGGAATCCCGGCGGAAGCCCTGCGCGGGGTGTCCGTCTACGACTTCGCGCACCCCAGCGATCGCGAGGGCATCCGCACGCTGGTGTACGAGAAGCTGGTTCCGGCCGAGCAAGGCACGGTGCGCCTGGAACAGCGGATCCGTCGCGCCGACGACAGCTACGGGTGGGCGTCGTTCGCCATCACCTTTGTCAAGGGTGCGGACGGGCAGAGCGATTATCTGCTCGCGGTCGGCGAGGACGTCACCGAGCAGCACCGGATGCGCGAGGAGTTGCACCGCCAGGCCCGCCACGACCCGTTGACCGGACTGCCGAACCGGCGCCATCTCATCGAACGGATCGACGCGATGATCGCCGAGGCCCGCAACGGGGATCGCGCGGGATTGTGTTTCGTCGACATCGACCGCTTCAAACACATCAACGATCGCTACGGTCACGGAACCGGTGACCAGATCTTGACCGCGGTCGCCGGGCGCCTGCAGGACAGTGTGCGCGGATCGGGGTGCCTGGTGGCCCGCATCGGCGGTGACGAGTTCGTCGCGCTGATCCCGCCGCCTGCCAGCGACCACCGAGTGGCTACCGTGGCGAACAGCCTGCTCGAGGCGCTGGTCGATCCCATCACGGCCGGTGACCGGCGACTACGCATGTCGATCAGCATCGGCGCGGTCGTCACGGCGGTCGCGGGCGCGGACGCCGAATCGCTGCTCGACGCCGCCGACACCGGCCTCTACCGGGCCAAGGCCGACGGTAAGGGCCGGTGGGTGTTGCACATTTTGGACACCGACACCTCACGCGGTCCGCAACCGGTGTTGTGAGCCGAGGAAACGGTCGGTCGCTCGGCCCCACGGGATCTTCGCGCGAGCCGAATCCGGTCGGTGATGTTCCGTGGACGCGAGGCCGGGACGCGCAAACGTGGTCGGAGTGACCGCCGTGGAGTTCCGGTAGCCGTTCGCGAGAAGTTTCAGCGCGCCAGCAACCTGTGCAGGAATCTCGGCGGGACCATCGGCCGTTCGTCGTCCCAACGCCCTTCGCGCAGGTCGTAGTCCAAGCTGTGCAACAGCGACATGATCCAGGGCCCCTCGTCGAGCAACGGCCGGATGAGCCCGGCGTCGGCGTACCGGATCACTACCTGGACCAACTCGTCCTTCGCCGATTCGGTCTTTCCCGCCGCGGCGAGGCAGGAGGCGAGCAGCAGTGACGCCTGCGCCGCGGCCCGGGGGCGTCGATCGGCGTCGATCGAATCCCGCAACTGCCGGGCGCGCGCGGACGCGGCGGCAACGCGCTTGAGCGCTCCGGAACGCAGCAGCATCCGGATCGCGGAATCCTCGCGTAGTTCCGCGGTCATCGTGGCGATACCGCTTTCCCCGGCAGGCGGCTCGGTGACGTAGGTGGCCGTCAGGCCGAGCCTGACCTGCTCGTTGGCGATGCGGGTGGCCAGCCGCGGCAGCTTGAGGGCGCGCGCCACCTCGGCGCCTTCGTCCAGCCTGCGCGCGGCGGCGGCCAGGTCACCGCGCAGGGCCTTGATCCGGGCGCCGGTGGCGTAGTTGGCCATCAGGAAGTCGACCGGGCCGCCCTCGGTGCCGAGCCGCCCTGCTTCGTCCAGCAGGCGCTCGGCCGCGGCGAGCTGGTCGCGTTCGTAGAGCAACTCACCGAGCATGGCGCCTGCCAAGCGAGTGGCGTAGGACCGCGGGCCCGAGGACTTGGCGACGTCGAGCGCGGTTTGGAAGCTGCGCTCCGCCTCGCCCATATCGAGCTGTTCCCGCGCCGCGACGCCGACCAGACTGTGGCTGTACATCAAGATGAACGTGCTGCGGGTCTGCCGGTAGAACGGTGTGGCCCAGTCGTGCCATTCCCGCGCCCGCACGTAGTCGAACCGGCTGAACGCGGTGAACGCGGCAAGATTCGCGGCTTCGCACAGTACCCACGGACCCAATGTGTCGGCCCGGCCCAGGCATTTGCTCACCACGGCGTCCACGCCTTCCGGATGGTCGGCGAACGCGCGCTCCACACACTCGATGAGATCGGCTTCGAGCGCCAGATCGGGATCGGCCTCCGGAGCCTTGTCCAGCGCCGCCCGCACCAGCCGTAACGCGGCGTGCGATTCGGTGGGCCTGCGTAGCAGCGCGTGGGCCCAGGCGATCGCGATCTGCAACCGAGGGCGCGCGGCGGCGGCCGCGGGCGGAAGTTTGGCGACCAGTCCGAGAAAAGTCGCCAGTTGCGCGTCTTCGACCAGCGCACGGGCTTTCGCCTCGAGGATGTCGACGGCCATCTCCCCGTTGTTGCCGGCCAGCGCGTGGTCGATGGCCTCGCTGAGCATCCCGTGATCGCCGAACCAGGCGGCCGCCGCGCGGTGGAGTTCGGGAACTCGCTCGGGATGGTCTCGTTCGAGTCGCCTGCGCAGGAACTCCGCGAACAGATGGTGGTAGCGGAACCAATCGCCGCTCTCGTCGACGCGGCGCAGGAACAGATTGCGGCGTTCGAGGTTCTCCAACAGGTCCTGCCCCTGCGGCCGTCCGGTGAGGGCCGTGGCCAGGCTGCCGGAGACCCGGGCCGGCAGCGAGGTTTTGAGCAGCACGTCGAGTAGCTCGGGCTCGACGGTGTCGAGCACGTTCTCGGCCAAGTACTCGGCGATGGCATGATCACGCCCCGACAGGTGGGCGATCAGCGAAGCGGGATCGGGGTGCTCGCGTAGTGACAGCGACGCCAGCTGCAATGCCGCCGCCCAGCCTTCGGTGTAGTCGCGCAGCTCGGCGCTCTCGGTGTCGGCCAGGGTGAGCCCGGTCTGCTCGGCCAGGAACGCCCGCGCCTCGTCGGCATCGAAACGCAATGCGGCGGCGTCGATTTCGACCAACTCGTGGCGCACGCGCATGGTCCCGAGCGGCAGACCCTCGAGCGATCGGCTGGTCAGGATGACCTGCAAGTGCTGCGGACCCTCCTCGATCAGATAGTGCAGGGCATCGACGGCGGCGGGATCGGTGATCCGATCCCAGTCGTCGATCACCAAGGCGAACCGCTCGTCGCGTTTGTCGATGGCGTCGACCAGTGTGGTGAGTACGTAGCGTGCGGCGGCCGCGTCGCCCTCTTCCAGGACCGGTGCCAGGTCGGGAGCCAGCGCCGGGCTCACGCGGTTGATCGCCTCGATCAGATGCGTCAGCAACCAGACGACGTTGTTGTCGTCACGGTCGACGTTCAACCAGGCCACCGCCACTTTCTCGGTTTCGGCGAGGCGCTTGGCCCACTGGGCCGCCAGCGTGCTCTTGCCGAATCCGGCCGGGGCATGGATGACGGCCAGGCGCGGGCGCGGCTCGGTCTGCAACGCGTTGATCAGGCGCTCGCGCTGGACCAGCGGCCGAGTGGACATCGCCGGGCGGAATTTGGTCTCGGGTGTCGGCGGTGTCTTGGGGTGCGGAGTGGGGAACCGCGCGGTGGCGGTCAACGGGCGCGTGCTGAGGTCTTCGGGCGCGGGTCGATCGCCGGTGGGCAGCGTCATCTGCTGGACCGGCATGTCGTTGCCGCGCTGGATATCGCGTAGCAGGTCGCCGAACGCGGCGGCCGAGGCCGGACGGTCGGCGGGGTTGTGCGCCATGCTGACCTCGATGGCGGTGGCCACCTCGTCGGGGATGCCGTCGAGCCGCAGATTCGGCAGCGGGTCGGCGGCGATGCGCAGGAACTGCGCGACGATCTGCTCGCCGGAGCGGCGCTCGTACGCCGCGTGACCGGTGACCATGGCGAACAGCGTCGCACCGAGCCCGTAGATGTCCGAGGCGACCGACGGCACGCCGGAACGCAGCACCTCCGGCGCGGTGAACGCGGGCGAGCCGGTCACCACTCCCGTGGTGGTCTCGAATCCGCCTTCCACCCGGGCGATCCCGAAATCGGTGAGCTGCGGCTCGCCGTAATCGGTCAGCAGGACATTCCCCGGTTTGATATCGCGATGCAGGATGCCGGCACGGTGCGCGGTCTCCAAGGCGCCTGCCAGTTTCACGGTGATCCCGATCGCCTCGGGCACGGGCAGGAGACCTTCCCGGCGGATCCGGTCCTCCAGCGAACCGTGCGAGTGATACGGCATCACCAGGTAGGGCCGCCCGCTGCGGGTGGTTCCCACTTGCAGGATCGGCACGATATTCGGGTGGCCGGACAGCGCACCCATAGCCTGTTGCTCGCGCAGGAATCGTTCGACGTTCTCCGGTTCCAGCTCCGGCCGTGCGGTGAGGACCTTGACCGCGACGCTGCGATTCAACGCCCGCTGCCGGCATCGGTAAACCACACCGAATCCGCCCTTGCCGATCACTTCGGGGTCGTCGAGACCCGCGCCCTCCAGTTCCCGCTCGATACCTGGAGGCCGATCGTGCTGTGTGGCGAACGGGTCCGAACCGGCCATGGCCCTGCTCTGCGTCGGATGTCTTAGTCCTGCGGTAGATACCCAGTTTATGCCCAGCGAACCAGGCCACTGACTATTACGCTTGATATAGAAGAACAGGTGAGGTGGGCGCTGCGCTGCTGGATGCCCGAGGGCGCAGGATTCGCGCCTCGGCATGGCTACATGCCTCGGAGGCGCGGAAGCAGCTGTCCGGCGGCCTCTGTCACCAGGTAGACCGCGCGGAGCGGATGCCGTCGCAGGGGTGTCGAGCAGCTATGACGTATGTCAGAATCCGCGCATGACCATCGACGTCTGGGCGCAACATCCGACGCGGCGATTTCTCGCCCACGACATGTTCGCCTCGCTACGGCGGTGGACCGGAGCCGTGATACCGACCGACGAAATCCCGCTCGAGGTCACCCTCGACGCGATGGACGCCGCAGGCGTCGACCGAGCCCTCATCTCGGCGTGGCACGCGCCGGAAGGGGTCCTCATCTCCAACGACGAGGTCGCGGCCTGGGTGGCGGAGGCGCCGGAGCGCCTGCTTGCGATCGCGTCGGTGGACTTGCGCAGGCCGATGGAGGCGGTCCGGGAACTGCGCCGCCGCGTGGAGGAAGGGTTCAAGGGCCTACGGGTGCTGCCATGGCTGTGGGAACTCCCGCCGACCGATCGGCGCTTCTACCCGTTGTTCGCGGCCTGCGTGGAGTCGGGTGTGCCGTTCTGCACGCAGGTCGGGCACACCGGTCCGCTGCGGCCGTCGGAGACCGGGCGCCCCATCCCGTACATCGATCAGGTGGCGCTCGACTTCCCGGAGCTGACGATCGTCTGCGGGCACGTCGGCTACCCGTGGACCGAGGAGATGATCGCCGTCGCGCGCAAGCACGAGAACGTCGTCATCGACACCTCGGCGTACACGACGAAACGTCTTCCGGCGGAATTGGTTTCCTATCTGAAGTCCGGTAGCGGCCGCCACAAGGTGCTGTTCGGCACGAACTACCCGATGATCTTCCCGCAGCACGCGCTCGACGGACTCGCCGCCCTCGGCCTCGACGACGAGACCCGCGAGCTGTACCTCGACGGCAACGCGCGGCGTGTTTTCGGACTGGCCGGTTGACCGAATCGTGCGGCGGCGTGTCGGGGATGTGCTGCGCGCTGCTCGGGCCATAAGATGCCTCGGCACGCCGGAGTCGACCGGGCTGTCGCGCGGATCTTCGCCGGATCCGTTGTGGCGTCACCGGTCGTCGCGCATCGTGAGGAGGTCGAATGCTCTGGGTGGTACAGGTGTTCGCCGTCGCGGCCGCTGTGCTCCATGTCGGCATCTTCGTCATGGAGTCGGTGCGGTTCGGCGACCCCAAGGTGTACCGGGGGGTTTTCCGTATTTCCGAAGCCGAACTGCCCGCGGCGCGGCCATGGGCGTTCAATCAGGGCTTCTACAACCTGTTTCTCGCGGTGACCACCCTTGTGGGCGTGGCGATCCTGCGGTCGGCGCCGGAAGCGGGATGGGCGCTGGTACTCAGCGGATGCGGGTCGATGCTGGCCGCGGCGGTGGTGCTGGTGGCGCACGACCGGCGGTTCGCCAGAGGAGCGGCGGTGCAGGGAACGCTACCGGTGCTGACGTTGCTGGCCGCGGCGACCCAGCTCTGACGGCAAGGTAGTCGGCCGGCGCGCTGAAGTCGCCGCGCCGGTATCGGTATCGGTGCCGTGGTGCGACACGATCCGTGCCGCGTCGCCGAGGCCGGTGAGGATGAGCGGCGCACTCCCGGCAACCGAAGGTTCGCGGCGGTGGGCGAATTCGTACCCGCGGGAGGAGAAGCGACCGTGCGGGTGACCAGAAGTCGGGAACGGCCGGCGAGGCACACCATCGCCGCCCGGTGTGGAGAGCACTCGACCGGCGAGCCGAAAAGGGTTGCGGCCGGTCTGCTCTGGGCGTTCACGCGCCGTCAGGAGCCCTTGACCGCAGAATGCGGACGCAATCTTGCGTTCTTGCATCTGTACGTGCATGATCCAGCTAGCCTAGTTGTGACAACGATCCGATGGCCGGGATAACGGAATCGAGAGCCAATTATGTTGGTACAAAGAGCGTTGGTGTCGGGTGAACTCGGGTGGCGCCGATGAGCGCGCCGACAGTGGGCGTCTTACCGACCGCACCACAATTGCTGTGCGCTTTCCAGGGGCGGCGTTTCCAAGACCGGGAACTCCTGCGGTCCGCACACGCACTCGCCGAGCTGCACCAGCACCGCGTGCACGTGGTGGATGCCGCACTTCTCGCCGAAATCGACTGCCGGCGTCGTGAACTCGTCGACGACATCAACGACTGGGTCGCGCAGGAGATCCCACAGCATCGCAACGGGGCCTCGCTGCACACCGAAAGCCTGGGCGCCGTGGTGGACCGGATGGCGCGTAGCTGGGTGAACGCGAATCAGATCATTCACACCGAGGGCGCGCGCAGCGACAATACCCATAAACATTGGTATCAACTGGCCGAACTCGTCGACGGGTACACTGATCTGGTAACCGACGTGGCCGGTGGCCGCCGCCGTTTGCCCGAACAATGATTTCGTCGCCACGGTGGTCTCGTCCGCGGTAGTGACACTGCCCCGCAGCGTCACTCGTCCGAAATGGCGACGTTCCGGTGTGAGTCATCCGACCAATGACTTCGACCGGGCGATTGCGTCGCCGGCACAGTGACGGCGGGCGCAATGGGGCGCCCCGCCCGGCGTGCCGCGTGGTCGACTGGCGCGGCACGCCCGCTACCGATTTCGCTGCGTGGCAATTATTCCGCGACTCGTACGCGGTCGCCCGCGCGCGCTGCCCGGCGGGCGTGCCGCCGCCGCCGATAGCGACGGATTCGGCTCGCGCAGAAATACAGCAGCGCCAGACCGAGGGCGAGCAGAATCGCCGCGATCACCGCCGCGGCCAAGGGGTGGAAGACGGCGAGGGTGACAACCCCGGCGACGGTCACGTCCTCGGCGGTGCTGACCACGATATTGCTGGCGGGCTCCGGGGAGGTGTTGACGGCCATCCGCGTTCCGGCCTTCACCAAATGGCTCACCAGCGCGGCCGTGCCACCGACTGCACCCGCGGCCAGTTCCGGCAACGATCCGTCCTGTCCGGCCAGCAGCGCCGCGACCACGGCTCCCGCGATCGGCCGTACCACCGTGTGCACCGCGTCCCAGAACGAGTCGAGATACGGGATCTTGTCCGCCACCGCCTCGATCAGGAACAACACCGCCGCCGCGATCAGGACATCCGTGCGCTGCAACGCTTCCGGTACGGAATCGGCGAACCCGAACCGGCCGAAGAGCCCGAGCAGCAGGACCACCGCGTAGGCGTTCACGCCACTCGCCCAGCCCGCGGTGAAGATCAGAGGTAGTACGGACACCTCGCCCATGGTATGGCGAGCGGGCGGCCTTCGGTGTCGGAGGCGTGGTCGCGGCACCGGAGGTCGTGTCGACGAGCGAAATGGCAGTCGTGAACTCGGTCGTGCGCCGGTCGAACTCCCTGGTTGGCCGGAGTCGCGGGCGCCGAGGGTGCGGAAGGCTGCGACTGTCATCGGCGGGGTAGGCGTGCCGGGCTGAAGCGGACCGTGGTCCAGGCCTGTTCCCGCTGGCCCTCGGCATCGGCGCGGTCGTCCGATTACGCTGTTCGCTATGTCTGTCCGCACTCGCCAGCCCCTCGTCCCCGGAACGTTGTCGCCGACCCGTGAAGTCCCGCGCGCCATCGAGCGCCCGGAGTACGCGTGGAAGAAGACCGCCGATGAGGGCCGCGAGCCCTGGGTGCAGACCGCGGAGACGATCGAGAAGATGCGCATCGCGGGCAAGATCGCCGCGCGGGCGCTGGAAGAGGCGGGCAAGGCGGTCGCGCCCGGCGTCACCACCGACGAGCTGGACCGGATCGCGCACGAGTACATGTGCGACCACGGCGCGTACCCGTCGACGCTGGGTTACAAGGGCTTCCCGAAGTCGTGCTGCACCTCGCTGAACGAGGTGATCTGCCACGGCATTCCGGACTCCACCGTGATCGAGGACGGTGACATCGTCAATATCGACGTCACCGCCTACATCGACGGCGTGCACGGCGACACCAACAAGACCTTTCTCGCCGGTGACGTCGACGAGGAGGTGCGCCTGCTGGTCGAGCGGACGGAGGAGGCCACCATGCGGGCGATCAAGGCCGTACGGCCCGGCCGGGCGCTGAACGTGATCGGTCGCGTCATCGAGTCCTACGCCAACCGGTTCGGCTACGGCGTGGTGCGCGACTTCACCGGCCATGGTGTCGGCCCGACGTTCCACAGCGGGCTGGTCGTGCTGCACTACGACCAGCCGGCGGTGGAGACCATCATCGAACCGGGCATGACGTTCACCATCGAGCCGATGATCAACCTCGGCGGCATCGACTACGACATCTGGGACGACGGCTGGACCGTGGTCACCAAGGACCGCAAGTGGACCGCGCAGTTCGAGCACACCTTGGTGGTCACCGAGTCGGGGACCGAGATCCTGACCCTCCCGTGAGCGGCGGCCTGGCCGGTCGCGATCCGGTCGCCCGGATGGCCGCGTACCGCATGACCGGACCGCGATGAAGGGCGCGCTGCTCGTCGCGGGCACGACCTCGGACGCGGGGAAGAGCGTGGTCGTGGCCGGGATCTGCCGGATGCTGGCGCGGCGCGGCGTGCGCGTCGCCCCGTTCAAGGCACAGAACATGTCCAACAACTCCGTGGTGACGCTGGACGGCGGGGAAATCGGGCGGGCGCAGGCGTTGCAGGCCCAGGCGTGCGGGCTGGAGCCGAGCGTGCGGTTCAATCCGGTGCTGCTCAAGCCGGGCAGTGACCGTCGTTCCCAGTTGGTGGTGCGGGGAAGGGCGATCGGCACTGTCGGCGCGGAGGACTATTTCCGGCATCGCCGGGAGTTGCGTGCGGTGGTGGCCGCCGACCTCGCCGCGCTGCGTGCCGAATTCGACGTGGTCGTGTGCGAGGGTGCCGGATCGCCCGCCGAGATCAATTTGCGCGCGACGGATCTGGCGAACATGGGTCTCGCGCGCGCCGCGGAACTGCCCGTGCTGCTCGTCGGGGACATCGATCGCGGTGGCGTGCTCGCCCACCTGTTCGGCACCGTCGCCATCCTGGAACCCGAGGATCAGCGATTGATCTCGGGTTTCATCGTCAACAAGTTTCGCGGCGCGGTGGAACTGCTGCGGCCGGGGCTGGAGCGTCTCACCGAGCTCACCGGCCGCCCCACCCTCGGCGTGCTGCCGTATGCCGAGGACCTCTGGATCGATGCGGAGGACTCGCTGGGCACCCTGGCCGACGCACCGGTCGGGCGCCCTCGGCCACCGGTGGGCGCCGAATGGCTGACCGTCGCCGCGATCCGGCTGCCGCGCATCTCCAACTCCACGGACGTGGACGCGCTGGCCTGCGAGCCGGGCGTGGCGGTGCGCTGGGTGACCGAGCCGTCCCGGCTGGCGGGCGCCGATCTGGTGGTCCTGCCCGGTAGCAAGGCGACGGTGTCGGATCTGCGGTGGCTGCGGCGTACCGGCATCGCCGACGCCCTGCGGGCACGCGCCGCCGCGGGCGGGCCGATCCTGGGCATCTGCGGCGGGTACCAGATGCTCGGCACCCGCATCCTGGACCGCGTCGAGTCCGGCGCGGGCGAGGTCGACGGTGTGGGGCTGCTGGATCTGATCGTCGAGTTCGCCGAATCCAAGGTGCTGCGCCGTAGCGAAGGGCACGCCGGGGGAGTCGCCGTGCGGGGCTACCAGATCCACCACGGCCGCGTCACGCACCGCGGCGACCCGGCGTGGCTCACCGTCGACGGCGAGCCGGAAGGCAGTGTTCGTGGCGCGGTATGGGGCACTCATCTGCACGGGCTGCTGGAGTCCGACGAGTTGCGCCGTGCGTGGCTGCGCGCGGTGGCCACGGCGGCGGGCCGGACGGGTTTCGTTGTGGCCGAGAATGTTTCGGTCTCGACGGCGCGTGCCGCGCAGCTCGATCTGCTGGCCGATCTGGTCGAGGACCACCTCGATATCGCCGCGCTCGAGCAGTTGCTCGCCAGGGGCGCGCCCGCCGGTTTGCCCGTCCTGACCACCGACGCGGTCCTCGCGGGCGACCGTATCGGTTGACGCGAACCACCGTGCGCCTTACCTTGCAGTAAGGAATTCGGCTTCAGGTAAGGCTCGGAGCCGATCGGAACGGTCGGGTGTGAGGAAGATGGCGGCGGAGAAAAGGCCCAGCGGCCGAGGGACGAATGTGGTGTCGGCGACGGTCACCAGTAAGGGACAGATCACGATCCCGATCGATGTGCGCGTGGCGATGGGTTTACGCACGGGCGTTCGAGTCGCGTTCGTGCCCACGCCCGACGGCACCTACGAATTGGTGCCCGAAACCCGCACGATCAAGGCGCTGAAAGGCATCCTCGGCTGGTCCGGCGCGCCGATCGGGCTCGCCGAGATGAACGAGGCGATCGCGGGCAACGTGGTGGAAGGCAAGCAAGGATGATCGGTCTGGACGCGAATGTGCTGATCCGCTACCTCACCCAGGACGACCCGGAGCAGTCCGCCCGGGCCAACCAGGTCATCGACGGGCTCAGCGAGAGCAAACCCGGCTACGTCACGATGATCGTGCTCGCCGAGATCCATTGGGTGCTGCGCCGTGGCTACAAGCAAGATCCCGAGGCCGTCACCGACGTGCTGCTCGGGCTGCTCGACTCCAGTGAGATCGTGGTCGAGCGCGCCGACACCGTGCGCCAGGCGCTGCGGCGGGCCGCCGACGGCGCGGACTTCGCCGACGCGCTGATCCAGCAACTCGGTCAGGAGGCCGGGTGTGAGCTGACTGTCACCTTCGATCACAACGCGGGTGAGCGGGCCGGGATGCGCCTGCTCGCGTGATTCCGGCACCCCGACCCGCCGACGTGATGTCCTGATCCGTGTAGCGTGATTCGGCATGGAATCTCGGCAGATCACGGTGGGTGACCGGGCGTGGACCGTGCGGATCGACGGGCCGGAATCCCGGCACAGCGTGCTGCTGCTGCCCGACGCGGGTGATACGGCGGACGTCTTCGATCAGGTGTGCGCCCGCCTGCACACCTCGGATTTGCGCACCTTCACGGTGGAGTCGAGCGAGGGCCTCGACGCGGCCGGTGTGACCGCGATCCTGGACGAACTCGGCTTGCCCTGGGTGAACGTGGCCGGGTGCGGAGCGGGCGCGGTGCTGGCCTGGCAGGCGTGCGCACGGGGCTTCGGCCGCTTCCAGAGCCTGGTCGTGGCCGATCGCGGCCATCCCGCCACACCCGGCGCCGACGGAACGGTGACGGACGCGGCGACCGGCCCGGTCGAGGTGCCGACCACGCTGCTGGTCACCAAGAATCTGCCGCGCTCGGTGGCCGACGCGTCGGGACGGTTCGTCTACGGCGAGTTCCGGGTGGTGGAGGTCGACGTCACCGACGTGGCCACCGAAGCGGGCCACGAACTGGCCACCGAGATCGTGCTACGCACCAGCCTCTGGTGACTTCGCGCCCGCCGCGGCCTGGTAGCCCGCGAGCCACTCGAGCCAGTTGTCGAGTTCGCCGAAGGCCTGGGCCAGCGGTTCGGGCCCGGAGAGGAACACGTCGTGCTTGGCGCCGTCGATCGGCACCATGTTGGTGCGGTCGCCCAGGCAGCCCGACCAGCGCTGGATCTGCTTGACGTCGAGCACCGCGTCGGCCACGTCCACGGCCGGGCCGTACTCCTTGGCGAATTTGGTGATCCGGGAGCGCAGGATCAGCGAGGGCACACCGATGTCGAGGCCTTGGTGCAGCCGCGCGTGGCCGTTGCGGATCGCGCGCAGCCAGCCGAGCCGCACCGGGAAGCCGTGCAGCGGCTTCCAGTCCAGGTTGTAATCCCACTCGCCGGACACCGAGCGGTGCAGGCTGTCGCCATAGGTGCTGATCTTGCCGCCGGGCAGTTGGACCATCCTCCGGAAGCGTCCGACCGCTTTGATGATCGGCGTCCCGACGGTCCGGTAGTACGCGGGACCCTGGAGGTCGAACCACGGGCTGTTGAGCACCACACCGGTGATGCCCGCGGCGGCCGTACCCTGCGCGCGGTTGAGCCGGTCCAGCCACAGCGACACGACCAGACCGCCGGTGGAGTGGGCGTTGAGCACGACGGGGGCGCCGGTCTCGGCCCGGACGATTCGCAACGCTTCCGCCAGCTCGCGGTCGTAGAAAGCGAGATCCGTCACATAGTGCGGTGTGTGCCCGTCGCGCAATGACCGGCCGCATTTGCGCAGGTCGAGCGCGTAGAACTGGAACCCCCGCGCGGCGAAGTGCTCGGCGAGGTGTTCCTGGAAGAAGTAGTCGGTGAATCCGTGGACGTAGAGCACCGCGCCCGCGGTCTGCTCCACGGCGCCGGAGGGCACGTAGCGCACCAGCGTGGCGACCACCGAGCCTTCGCCGTCGGGATCGGGGCCGAGGGCAAGCGTGCGCTGCTGGTACCGCGAGCCCAGGACGTCGGGGCGCCAGCCTTCTTCATCCGGTGAAGTGCTGACCGGCTCGGCAAGCGACTGTTCGTTCGTCACGCGACCAATGTATTGGACACCGTCACGCGCCGACAGACCATGGTGGTCGGTTCGCCGCCGAAGTGACGACGATCTCTGTCGCATTCCGCACATTCCGCAGGCTCGTTGCGGGAAGGCGGCGTGGTGAGGTGCACAATTGGGCTTAGGTGAACGGCGGGTAACCTGACTCCCGCTACGCCGTTCGGGACCGGCGGACGCCGGAACCGAGCCACAACCACACCGTGCCCAGGCAGGTCCACCCGCCCGGTGGGCCCGCGCAGAAGGACAAGGAAGTCGATCTACCCGTGCCGAACGCTGCCATGACTGAAAAGACCGATGTAGTACTCATCGGTGCCGGCATCATGAGTGCCACTCTCGGCGCGCTGCTGCGGCAGCTGCAGCCGGACTGGTCGATCTCCCTGTTCGAGCGGCTCGACGCCGCCGCGGCTGAGAGCAGCGATCCGTGGAACAACGCGGGTACCGGACACTCCGCGCTCTGCGAGCTGAACTACAGCCCGCAGCTACCCGACGGCTCGGTGGACATCACCAAGGCCGTGGACATCAACGAGCGTTTCCAGGTCTCCCGCCAGTTCTGGTCCTACGGCGTGGAGAACGGAGTCCTTCGCGATCCGTCCACCTTCATCAACCCGATCCCGCACGTCAGCTTCGTGCACGGTGCCGACAACGTGGATTACCTGCGCAAGCGGTACGAAGCGCTGGCGCCGCACCCGCTGTTCGAGGGCATGGAGTTCATCGACAGCCCCGACGAGTTCACCCGGCGGTTGCCGTTGATGGCGCGCGGGCGGGACTTCTCCGACCCGATCGCGCTGAACTGGACCGACGGCGGCACCGACATCGACTTCGGCTCACTCACTCAGGAACTGCTCGCCTACCTCGGGTCCTCCGGTGCGGACCTGGCCTTCGGGCACGAGGTGCGCGACCTGTCCAAGCAGTCCGACGGATCCTGGCTGGTCACCGTGCGCAACGTGCGCACCCGCGAGACGCGCACGCTGATCAGCAAATTCGTCTTCGTCGGTGCGGGCGGCGGCGCGCTGCCGCTGCTGCAGAAGGCGAACATCAAAGAGGCGAAGGGATTCGGCGGGTTCCCGGTCAGCGGTCAATTCTTCCGCTGCGTCAACCCGGCGCTGATCAACCAGCACGAGGCCAAGGTGTACGGCAAGGCCGCGGTCGGCGCTCCGCCGATGTCGGTGCCCCATCTGGACACCCGTGTGATCAAGGGCAGGCCGGGCCTGCTGTTCGGCCCGTACGCGGGCTGGACGCCGAAGTTCCTCAAGGACGGAAAGAACACCGACCTGTTCAAGTCGGTGCGGCCGAACAACATCTTCTCGCTGCTCGGCGTCGGCGTCACCGAGCTCGGTCTGACCAAATACCTGGTCAGCGAGCTGTTGAAGTCCGAAGCGGGCAAGGTGATCACGCTGTCGGAGTTCATCCCGCGCGCCGAGGCCAAGGACTGGGAGCTGATCACCGCGGGCCAGCGCGTGCAGGTCATCCGCCGCAAGGGCGCGGGCGGCGTGCTCGAATTCGGCACCGCCGTGATCTCCGCGCAGGACGGCACCATCGCTGGGCTGCTCGGCGCTTCCCCGGGCGCGTCCACCTGCGTCACCGCCATGCTGGACGTCCTGCAGCGGTGCTTCCCGCAGGAGTACGCCGCGTGGACGCCGAAGCTGAAGGAAATGGTGCCCTCGCTGGGCATCAAGCTGTCCGAGGACCCGGCGCTGTTCCACGAAGTGTGGGATTGGACCTCCAAGACGCTGAACCTCCTCGACGGCGGCGACAACACGCCGAGGCATGCGGGGGTCGCGGCGAACGCCTAGGTTGTGATAGCAAGGCGCGATGATGTCAACGGTTGCTCTCAAACGCTCCTGGGCGCAGGATCTCGATACCCCGACGCTCTACCAGCTGTTGAAACTTCGCGTCGAAGTGTTCGTCGTCGAGCAGAAGTGCGCGTACCCCGAACTGGACGGGAAGGACCTCCTCCCCGAGACCCGGCACTTCTGGCTCGATGACGAGGGCGAAGTCATCGCCACGCTGCGGTTGTGCGAGGAGCACGACGACGGTGTGAAGAGTTTCCGCATCGGCAGGCTCTGCACGGCGGCGCCCGCCCGCGGGCACGGCTACACCACTCGACTGCTGCAGGCGGCGCTGGCCGAGGTCGGTTCGGCGACGGTTCGCCTGAGCGCCCAGAGCTACCTGATCGACCTGTACACCAAGCACGGCTTCAAGGTCGACGGGCCGGAATTCGAGGAAGACGGCATCGCGCACGTGCCGATGCGCAGAGGTTGATTCTGGGGTTCGCGTCCGAGTGGCCACCGCTCGCTCCTTCGTCGCGTACGCGGCCACTCGGACGCGAGCCGGGCCCGCGAACGGCGCATGCTCGGTGTCGCTTCGCTCGAAACCGGGACTTCGGGCGGTGGGGTGCCCATTCGGGGCGCTGACGCATCGGTTCTGAATCGAAGGGCACTGTGGGGCAGGCAAGGCGCCGCGCTTAGAGTTGGGGCGTGTCCGTGTCCCATGCCGAAACAGTGCCGACGTCCGACCAGCGCAGCCGAACGATTTCGGGTGCGGACGGTGAAGCGGGGTTTCCCTTCTCGGCGGTGGTCGGGCAGGAACGGCTGCAGCTGGCGCTGATCCTCTGCGCGGTGCATCCCGGCATCGGCGGCGTCCTGGTGCGCGGCGAGAAGGGCACCGCGAAGTCGACCGTGGTGCGCGCGCTGGCGCAGCTGCTGCCGCCGGTGGTGGACGAGACCGGCGCGCGGCCGGCCCGCTTGGTGGAACTGCCGGTGGGCGCGACCGAGGACCGCGTGGTCGGCTCGCTGGACCTGGAGCGCGTGCTGCGCGACGGGGAGCAGGCGTTCCGCCCCGGCCTGCTGGCCGCCGCTCATCACGGAGTGCTGTACGTCGACGAGGTCAACCTGCTGCACGACCATCTGGTGGACGTGCTGCTGGACGCCGCGGCGATGGGCCGGGTGCACATCGAGCGCGACGGCGTCTCGCACTCGCATCCGGCGCGTTTCGTGCTGGTCGGCACCATGAATCCGGAGGAGGGCGAACTGCGTCCGCAACTGCTGGACCGGTTCGGCTTGACCGTGGACGTGGCGGCTTCCCGGGACGTGGACGTGCGCATGGCGGTGGTGCGCCGCAGGCTGGATTACGAGGCCGATCCGGCCGGATTCGCCGCCCGCTACGCCGCGGCGGACCACGAGGTGGCCGAGCAGATCCTGGCCGCCCGCGACCGGCTGGGGCAGGTGGCGCTCGATGACGTGGAGCTGCGCCGGATCGCCACGTTGTGCGCCGCGTTCGACGTGGACGGGATGCGTGCCGATCTGGTCGTCGCGCGCACCGCGACCGCGCATGCCGCCTGGCGCGGCGCCGGCGCGGTGACCGAGGACGACGTGCGGGTGGCCGCCGAACTGGCGCTGCCGCACCGGCGCAGGCGCGATCCGTTCGACGAGCCCGGCATCAGTGAGCAACAGCTCGACGACGCCATGCGCGACGCGGCCGCGGAGGCGCAACGCGAGGAGGAAACGTCCACGCCGAGCGGTGCGCCCGAGCAGGACGGCATGCCCCGGGATGCCGGGGAACCGGGCGGCGCTTCCGGCGACGACTCGGACAGTGGCCCCGAGGACCCGTCGCCGCCCGACGGTCCGGGCGGCGGGCAATCGCGTGAAGGACATGGTGGCGCACCGGTTCCCACCGGTTCGCGGACGCCGCGCTGGGAGGTGCCCGGCGTCGGTGAGGGCGCTCCGGGACGGCGCTCCCGCGCGGAATCGCGGCACGGCCGAGTGGTGCGCCCGAGTACCGACACCTCCTCGGGCCTGCATCTGCTCGGTACCGTCTTCGCGGCCGCCCCGCATCAGCGTTCCCGCGGCCGTGGCGACGGGCCGTTGCGGCTGGCCGCCGACGACCTACGTGGCGCCTATCGAGAAGGGCGCGAAGGGAATCTGGTCGTCTTCGTAGTAGACGCCTCCGGTTCCATGGCCGCCCGCGACCGGCTGTCCGCCGTCACCGGCGCGGTGGTCACCCTGCTGCGGGACGCCTATCAGCGCCGCGACAAGGTCGCCGTTGTCAGCGTGCGCGGCGCGGAGGCCGAACTCGTGCTGCCGCCCACCTCGTCGGTCGACATCGCGGTGCGCCGGTTGTCCGGGATGCGCACGGGCGGGAAGACGCCGTTGGCCGCGGGTCTGCTGAAGGCCAGGGAAGTGGTGCTGCGCGAGCGGGTGCGCGATCCACGCCGCAGGCCGATGCTGGTGCTGCTGACCGACGGTCGCGCGACGGGTGGGATCGATCCGGTTCCTCGCGCCCGCACCGCCGCGGGCTTGCTCGCCAGGGACGCGGTCACCTCGATCGTGGTCGACTGCGAACGCGGCATGATCCGCCTCGGCCTTGCCGCGGATCTGGCCCGCGACCTGCGCGGAGGCTACCTGAGGCTGGCGGAGCTGACCGGCGAGTCGGTCGCGGACGTCGTCCGCGCGGGTTCCGGAAGCGGTACTTCGGTGCGAGCGGCGTGAGCACGACGTTCGAACGGTCCGGTGGCGGCTGCCCGACCGCTCCGTCGGCGAAGGTGGGAGTCGCCGGCCCGCCCTCCGGTGTGCCGGCGGGTTGCGCGGCGATTCTCGTGGCTCCCGGTCTGAACGCGGTGCACAGGTTCGGAGTGATC
Organism: Nocardia sp. NPDC057455; assembly: GCF_042802775.1. NCBI lineage: Bacteria > Bacillati > Actinomycetota > Actinomycetes > Mycobacteriales > Nocardiaceae > Nocardia > Nocardia sp. NPDC057455. Next base: position 68,593 of record NZ_JBHVDM010000021.1, read on the forward strand.
CGAGGACGAGCAAGGAGATTCGATGCCCAAGGGTGTTCCGGAGACCGTTCCCGACGACGGGCTGACCACGCGGCAGCGGCGTAATCAGCCGGTGCTCGCGGTGCATACCGGTCCGGGCAAAGGGAAGTCGACGGCCGCGTTCGGGATGGCGCTGCGGGCGTGGAACCAAGGTTTCGACGTCGCGGTGTTCCAGTTCGTCAAAAGCGCCAAGTGGAAGGTGGGGGAAGAAGCAGCCTTCCGTGCCCTCGGCACACTGCACGAGCAGACCGGCGTGGGTGGGGCGGTCGAGTGGCACAAGATGGGCGAGGGCTGGTCATGGACCCGCAAACAGGGCACCGAGCAGGACCACGCCGCGGCCGCGCTGGCCGGTTGGCACGAGATCGCCCGCCGCCTGCGGGCCGAACAGCACCGCTTCTACGTCCTCGACGAGTTCACCTACCCCCTGAAATGGGGCTGGGTAGACCTGGCGGAAGTCATCGACACCCTCCACCACCGCCCTGGCAACCAGCACGTCGTCATCACCGGCCGCGACGCCCCCCCGCCCCTCCTGGAAGCCGCCGACCTGGTCACCGAAATGACCAAACTCAAACACCCCATGGACGCAGGCCGCAAAGGCCAACGAGGCATCGAATGGTGATCGCCGCGAGTGGCACATGGCTGCGGCGAACCGCGAGAGCTCCGCACGGTGGTGTGCCACTCGCGCTGCGGGGGCGGCGATGAGGGCGGTGGTGGTGGCGGCGCCGGCGTCTGGGAGTGGGAAGACGACGGTGGCGACGGGGTTGGTGGGGGCGTTGCGGCGGGTGGGGCATCGGGTGGCGCCGTTCAAGGTGGGGCCCGACTACATCGATCCGGGGTATCACGGGTTGGCGGCGGGGCGGCCGGGGAGGAATTTGGATCCTGTGCTGGTGGGGGTGGAGCGGGTCGTGCCGCTGTTCCGGCACGGGGCGACGGGGTGTGATCTCGCGGTGGTCGAGGGCGTGATGGGGTTGTTCGACGGGCGGATCGATGAGGACCACTCCGGTCCGGTGGCCGAGGGGTCGACAGCGCAGGTCGCCGCGCTGCTGGGGGCGCCGGTGGTGCTGGTGGTGGACGCGCGCGGGCACAGCCAGAGTCTGGCGGCGCTGCTGCACGGATTCGCCACGTTCGACAGCGGCGTCCGGCTCGGCGGTGTGATTCTGAACCGGGTCGGCAGCGAACGGCACGATCAGGTGCTGCGCGCCGCCTGCGATCGAGTCGGGTTGCCGGTGCTCGGGTCGTTGCCGCGCCTGGCCGAACTGGAGGTCCCGTCCCGGCATCTCGGCCTGATCCCCGCCGTCGAACACGGTTCGGCAGCGACCGCGGCGGTGACGGCGATGACGGATCTCGTCGCCGCGCACGTGGATCTGCACGCCATCGCCGCACTCGCTCGTTCGTCGGTCACCGGTCCCGCGTGGGACCCCGAAGCCGCCGTGCGCGGCTCGGAGGGAGCGGGGGAGTTATCCGCCACGAAGTCCCTCGGTGGAGCCGGTGCCTCGAAGGCCTCGACGTCTCCGAGAGCAGACGGTGGCGCGGACGCGTCGCCGTTCCGCGATAGACCCGGTCACGCGGGGACCTCGACGGCTTTCGGTGGAGCCGGTGACCTGTGGGAATCGACATCCCTGGGCGAAGCCGATGGCCTGAGGGCGGCGCGGTCTCCCGGTGGAGCCGGCGGTGGCCCGGAGGCGGCGCCGTCTCGCAGTGGAGACGGTGGCGCGGGGGCGGCACCGTTCCGAGGTGGAGCCGGTGACCTGGACGCGTCGGCATATGTCGGCGGTGATCGGGACTCGTGGGGCTCCGCAGTGCCCGGCGGTGAGCCGCACGCCGACGAAAAAGCGCACAACGCCATCGCCGCCCGTGTCGCCGCCGATCGGGAGGGTCCGCTGATCGCCGTCGCCGGTGGCCCGGCATTCACGTTCGGCTACGCCGAGCATCGTGAGCTGCTGGTGGCCGCCGGGGCGCAGGTGGTCGTCTTCGACCCGCTTCACGACGAACTGCCCACCGGGACAGCGGCATTGGTGTTGCCAGGCGGGTTCCCCGAGGAACACGCCGCAGAGCTGGCCGCCAACTCCGTCCTGTTGCGGACAGTGGCCGCAGCCGCTCGGCGCGGAATGCCGGTGCACGCCGAATGCGCCGGGCTGCTGTATCTGACCCGCTCGCTGGACGGCCACCCGATGGCCGGGGTGGTGGACGCGGACGCCGCGTTCGGACCGCGCCTGACACTCGGATACCGGGACGCCGTCGCACTGGTCGACTCGCCGCTGTGGCGGGTCGGCGAACGGGTCAGGGGGCACGAGTTCCACCGCACCCGTCTGGTGTCGGCGCCGCCGAATCCGGCGTGGGGCTGGCGGGCAAGCACGGGAGAGCCCGTCCGGGAGGGGGCGCTGAGTGGCAATGTGCATGCGTCGTACCTGCACACCCACCCGGCGGGGAATCCCGCGGCGGTGCGGCGATTCGTCGACGCCGCAGTGCGATTCGCGGGTTCCGGTGCCACCGGCTGACGTCGTCGTCGGCATCGGACTGCGGCCGGGCACATCGGCGGACACGATCCGCGCCGCACTGCGCGAGGGCGTGGGTGGCTACCGGATAGCGTGCCTGGCCACCATCACGCAGCGCTCCGCGGAACCCGGACTGCGCGCCGTCGCCGCGGAGTTCCAGGTGCCGCTGCGGTCCTACTCTGCCGCGGAACTGGCGACCGTCGCCGTCCCCAACCCGGGAAGCCGGACGCAGGCGGCCGTCGGCACGGCGAGCGTCGCCGAAGCCGCGGCGCTGCTCGCCGCCGATGGCGGGCCGCTGATATTGCCGAAGCGCGTCGTGCGTGGCGTGGTGCTCGCGGCAGTGCAGGTCGAGCGTTAGAACCGTCGACCGGACGCGACTCGGCCACGAGCGTTGCCGCTGTCCGAGAGGGTCGCGGTTTTTTCCGAGAACTGGTCGCGGGGACCGGTGCCGGCGGCGCTGGGTTCAGGGTGCGACCGAGCCCCAGTCGGCGAAGCCGGTGGGATCGTGGCGGCCGATGCTGGCGTGTTCGAACAGGCCCCATCCTTCGGCGTCGCCGCAGCGGGCGCGGGCGACGTGGTCGATCACGCCATAGGGAGTCCGGGCGACGACCGCCGGATCGGTGAGGTCGTAGCGGCTGGAGGAGGACCAGTCGCGGCCCTTCCACTGGCCGTGCTGCCAGTCGGGGTCGCCGCCGTAGCCGCAGCCGACGTGCAGCGGGACGCCGGTGCCCGCCGTGATCTCGATCTCCAGCGGCTTGCCGTCCGGCGTGGTCAGCTCCAGCCGCGCACCGACGGGAAGTCTTGTGCCGGAGCGGTAGTCGATCGATATGCGGGGCCAGCCCAGCTGCTCGGTGCGCCCGTCCGGCCAGATCCGGGTCGCGTCGTTGAGCGTGCGCCTGCCATCCGGCTCCTCCTGCACGATGACCACGACGCCGAAGTCCTCGAACCGCAGCGGTGCGTACAGCCACCAGAACCCGCCCGAGGGCTCGGTGGCCGCGCGTCCGGGCGGCTCGGTCTCGCCGACCGGGCGGATGCCCCACGAACGGTCCCTGGTCCCGGTCCACACCGCCGGGTCGACGCTGATGTCGTCACCGTCCACGTGCAGCGTCCCGGCCCACGAGCCGACCTGCGCGAACCGGTTCGCGTCGATGATCGGCCGGTTGCCCGCGAGAATCAGGTGCGGCTGTTCCTGGACGGCGGGAAAGGCGCCGGTCCAGGTGAGGTCGAAGCTCAGATCGTCGTGTTCGCAGATCACCCGGAGGCGCCGCAGCGGCTCCAGTACCTCGACGCGATAGCCACCGACGCGCTGGTCGAGGCTCCGGTCGCCGAGCGCGTCGGAGAAGCGCACCGCGCGCACCGCGTCGCCGCGGCGGACGGCGGCGTAGGCGTCGGTCACCCCGAGGTTGGGATACACGCCGAAACCGGTGATCAGAAACGTGCCGCCGTCGCGGTCGTGGGCGTTGAAATAGCTGCGGTCGTAGAAATTCCGATCGCTGGAAGCCACCCGGGCCAGCGACAGCGGGGTCTGGTGGATCGGGTACTCGTCCAAAGGCACAGGCATGGTCAGTCCCATTCGTAGGTTCCGTCGAGCAGCGCCTCCAGGCTTGCCCGGTGCATGACGTAGTCGTCGCGATCCGGCGTGTCGGTGTCCTCGCCGAAGTGGATCATCCTGCGCTTCACCCGCGCCATCACGATCGCGTGCCGCAACGCGGCGTAGACGATGTAGAAATCGAGATCGCGCACCATATGACCGGTCAGCTCTTCGTATTTCGACACCACGTCGTCGCGGCGCAGGAAATCGGGAAGCCCGGGCTGGCCGAAGCGAGTGGCCAGATCCTGGAAGAACCGATGGATGAAGATCAGCCAGCCCAGATCCAGCTCCCGCGGCGCCAGCGCGGCCATCTCCCAGTCCAGCACCGCCACCGGGTCGAAGTCGCGGTAGATGATATTGCCCGGGCGGGCGTCACCCCAGCTGAGCACATCCGGACCGGGGTCGGCGGGCCAGTGCTCGTCCAGCCACGCGAAACTCCGCTCGATCACCGGGATCTCGAAGCCGTCGTCCGCGAGCCCCCACCGGTACCACGAGCGCTGTGCGGCGACGTGCCTGCGCAGCGCCTCGCCCGGCCCGCTCAGCATCGGGAACAGCGCCGCGGGATCGGGGATGCCGTGGATCCGGGCGATCACCTCGACGGTGTTGTGCGTGAGCCGGAGACGTTCGGCGGGGTCGGCGTCGAACAGCCAGCCGACGAACACGTACGGCGGGTTGTCCGTCGGCACCCGCCCGTCGACCCGGCGCATCACGAAGAACGGTGCGCCGAGTGGCTTTTCGTCGTTCTCCAACCAACACAGCCCCGGCACCGGCACGTCGGTGGCCGCGGCCACGCCCGCCATCACCTGGTACTGGGTGGCCAAATCGTAGGTCTCGAAGACCGGGAACGACCCGGCCTCGGGCGCCATCCGCGCGACGAACGACCCGCGCTCCGGCCGACCGGCGGCGCTCCACTCGGCGTCGAACAGGATCGACGTGCTGGACATGCCGCCGGACTGCGGACGCGACAATCCGGAGATTCGCGGCAGATCGTTCGCGGCGACCTTCGTCTGCAGCCAGCGCGCCAAGTCACCGGCGAACGCGTCCAGGTCGCGTTCGCTGACGGTCAATTGCTGTCGCTGTGCGGGGTCCGGATCGTCGGTCATCGTGTCCTCCTGACGCGTGCGGCCCAGGTGCACCGCCCGCGGTGCGCCGGGATACGCGACTGTAACGCGTTCTAGTTGTCGGCGGGCCGGAACCGAAGACGAATCCCGGCCGTGCGTGGTGGGGCCCGCACGTAGGCCGAAAGAGCCACCCGGAAATCGGGGGTTTCCCTGAGGTCATCCCATGACCTGGTCGGATACGTTCGGCTGGCTGAAGTGTCGACCGGCGAGGGGAGCGGTGTGCATACCGTCGAAACGGATGTGATGGAGCCGGGCAGTGGCGTGGCGCGGGCCGGTGACGAGCGGCGGCCCTGGAGCCTGCCTGCCCGAATCGCGTTCCGCTTCGTCTTCGCCTATTGCGGTCTGTTCTGCGTGTTGTTCGCGCAGATCCTCTTCGTATTCACCGGCATCCTGAGCAAGTGGCTGCCGGAGAGCGCCGTTATGTGGCAGATGCGCGCCACGAGCCCGCTGGTCGGCTGGGTCGGCGACCACGTCTTCGGTGTGGACGCGGTCTTGCACGAAGATTCCGGCAGCGGCGACCAGACCGCGATCTGGCTGCTGATCTTCTGCGAACTCGTCGCGGCGGTGCTGATCACGCTCGTCTGGTCGATTCTCGATCGTCGCCGCCGGGACTACGCCACCCTGCGCGACTGGTTCGTGCTGTTCGTCCGGCTGTGCCTGGGCGGCCAGATGCTCTTCTACGGTCTGGCCAAGGCGATTCCGTCGCAGATGCCCGCGCCGTCGCTCACCGCGCTGCTGCAACCGTACGGGACGATGAGCCCCGCATCGGTGCTCTGGAACCAGGTCGGCGCCGCGCCCGTGTACGAGATACTGCTCGGCACGGCGGAAGTGCTCGGCGGTCTGCTGCTGTTCCTGCCGCGCACCGCTACGGCGGGCGCGCTGCTCAGCCTGGTGAGCATGGCGCAGGTCTTCGTGCTGAACATGACCTACGACGTGCCGGTGAAGATCCTTTCGTTCCACTTGCTGCTGCTGTCGCTGGTCGTGCTGGCGCCGCAGGCCGGGCGTTTGGCGAATGTGCTCGTGCTGGAACGCCCGTCCGAGCCGGCCACACAGGCCCCGCTGTTCGCTTCCCGCCGGGCGAACCGGATCGCGGCGGCGCTGCAAGTGGCGCTGGGAGTCTGGGTGCTGATCGGTGGCGTGCACATCGGCTGGCAAACCTGGCGCGAGGCGGGCGACGGCGCGCCGAAACCTCCGCTGTACGGCATCTGGACCGTCGGCGAGTTCACCAGGGACGGGCATCCGGTGCCGCCGCTGATCACCGACGAGGGCCGCTGGCGCAGGTTGATCATCGATCGCCGTGGCACGACGGTGCAGAAGATGGACGATTCGTTCGTGCCCGTCGTGGCCGTGGTCGACGAGGCCGCGCACACCATCGCGCTGTCGGAGGCGCCGCGGGACACACCGCCGAACCGCTCGAGCGTCTTGACCTTCACCCAGCCCACCCCCGACGCGTTGCGGCTCACGGGTGAGTTGAACGGAACGCCGGTGACATTGTCGCTCGACCGGATGGACCTGAACTCCTTCCCATTGCGCAGCCGGGGCTTCAACTTCGTGCAGGAATACCCGTACTTCCGCTGATCCGAGATCTCGCGGCAGCGGGTGATCCAGCCGAAACCCGATACGGCCACGGCGCTTTTCGATACCTTCGGTCTGCATCGAACGAACTGGAGGGACCGCCGTGACCGAAGCGATCCTCGACCGGACAGACGCCGCGGACGCCGAGGGGTCCGATACCAGGCCTTGGCGCGGGGCGACCCGGGTGGCGTTCCGCTTCGGTTGCCTGTATTTCGGACTGTTCTGCCTGGTGTATCCGTCCGTCGTCCCGGAGTTCCTCGGACTGGCGCGCGAGTGGCTGCCGGACTGGGTGAACTCCGGCGTCGCCCGTGCCTTGCGCCCGGTGGTCGAGGAGACCGGAACGCGGGTGTTCGGTACGTCCGTCGCGGCGAACACGGCCTCGATCAGTGGCGACCAGGCCTACTTCTGGGTGCTGGTGTTCGTCGTTCTCGTGGTCGCCGTGCTCGGCACACTGGTCTGGAGCGTGCTGGATCGGAACCGGCCGCACTACCGGGCCGTGCAGCCCTGGTTCCTGCTGTTCGTGCGCTTGTGCCTGGCCGGGCAGATGATCGCCTACGGGATGGCGAAGGCCATTCCGACCCAGATGCCGCCGACACCGCTGAGCCGTTTGCTCGAGCCCTACGGGAACTTCAGTCCGATGGCGGTGCTCTGGAACCACATCGGGATATCGCCGCAGTACGAAATCCTGCTCGGCTGCGCCGAACTGCTCGGCGGCGTGTTGCTGTTCGTGCCGCGTACCGCGCTGGTCGGCGCGATGTTGAGCCTGGTGTGCACGACACAGGTGTTCGTGCTGGACATGACCTACGACGTACCCGCGAAGATCCTGTCGTTCCACCTGATGCTGCTGTGCCTGGTGCTGCTCGCCCCGGAGGCCGGGCGGCTGGCGAACGTGCTCGTGCTGAACCGCCCGGCCGGCCCGTCGACCACGCCGCCACTGCTGCGCACGCCGCGAGCCGAGCGGATCGCGGCGGCGGCGCAGATCGCGCTCGGGGTGTGGCTGCTGTTCTCGAATGCGTACTCCGGCTGGGAAAGGTGGACCGAGCAGGGCGCGGGGCGGCCGGAACCGCCTTTGTACGGCATCTGGGCGGTCGGCGAATTCAGTGTCGACGGCACCACGCTTCCGCCGCTGACCACCGACGAACTGCGCTGGCAGCGCCTGGTCTTCGATCGGGACGGGGCCACCGTGCAGCGGATGGACGGCCAGTTGGTTCCGGTGCTCGCCATGGTCGATCCCGCGGCGCGCACCCTGGTCGTGCTCGCGCCACCGCGACCGGAACCCTTGGGCAGTTTCGGCTTCGATCGGCCCGCGCCCGAGCGGCTGACCTTGACGGGCACGCTCGCGGGGCAGCCGGTCTCGATCGTGTTGACCTCGGTTCCGCTCGACGACCACCCGTTGCGCAGCCGTGGATTCCATTGGGTACAGGAGCATCCGTACTTCCGTTGAGTTACCCGGCCGGGTGGCCCCGGTCATGCCTCGAGATCGTCGGCGACTCCGATGTCCTCGTGCCACAGCGCGGGATGCTCGGCGATGAATCGGGTCATCAGATCGGTGCAGCGCCGGTCTTCCAGGACGGTGACGGCCACGCCGTGCCCGGCGAGCCACTCGTGCCCGCCGGAGAAGGTCCGCGATTCCCCGACCACCACCGACCCGATGCCGAACTGGCGGATCAGGCCGCTGCAGTACCAGCACGGTGAGAGCGTGGTGGCCATGACGGTGTCGCGATAGTCGCGCCGCCGTCCCGCGGCGCGGAAGGCGTCGGTCTCGGCGTGCATGCTGGGGTCGCCGGACTGTACCCGGCGATTGTGTCCGCGCCCGAGCAACGTGCCGTCCGCGTCGAAGAGGGCGGCGCCGATGGGGATACCCCCTTCGGCGAGCCCGCGTAGCGCCTCGTCGTAGGCCACGTCCAGCAGTCGTGCCGGTGTCAGCCGTTTCATCGGTCCGCCTTTCCGAGTGAGACGCCTTCCCGGCAACCTACCGTCGCCGACTGTCGAAACGCTTGTTACCGCTGGTCACAGTGTCGGTGGCGGAGTAGCCGTCCGGACCGGCACCGTGTCGACCGACCCGGTCTGGCGGCCGTTCGCGGGATGTCACCGAACACTGGTCCTCGACGACCGACCTGTCCGCCGCACGCGCGACTGATCGACCCGCTCGCCACTGGTCATTCGCACTGCCGAGCGCTCGACCGGCCTTGCCCCAGCGGGTAGACGCTCGGCCCGCGGTGATCGTCGCCCGTGCTCGCGGAACGTGTGCGGGCGGGCGTGCCGGGCGATTGCCGGTGCCGAACGGTCACGCCGTAGGCTCGAAACTTGTGCCGAACACGTCAGACGCAACGCAAGACCAGCCCACCGGCGACCCGAACTACCTGGTCGGGCTCGATCTGCACGGACGGCGTGTCGTCGTGGTCGGCGGTGGGTCGGTGGCGCAGCGCAGACTCGGCCTGCTGATCGCCTCCGGCGCGGACGTCCATGTGGTGAGTCGCGCGGTCACGCCCGCGGTCGAGGGAATGGCGACCTCCGGGCAGATCACCGTCACGCTGCGCGAATACGCCGACGGCGACCTCGACGGCGCCTGGTACGCGATCGCCTGCACCGACGAGCCCGAGACCAACGCGGCGGTGGTCGCCGAGGCGACCCGGCGGCGGATCTTCTGCGTCCGCGCCGACACCGCCCGGCTGGGCACCGCGGTCACCCCGGCCACCGCGCGCTACGACGGGCTCACCCTCGGTGTGCTGGCGAGCGGGCAGCACCGGCGCTCGGCGGCCGTGCGCAACGCGTTGCTGGAGGCCCTGCAATCCGGTGTGGTGAGCGACGACTCGACGCCGATCGCGCCCGGTGTCGCTTTGGTGGGCGGCGGGCCCGGCGATCCCGACCTGATCACCGTGCGTGGGCGGCGGCTGCTGGCCAGGGCGGATCTGGTGGTCGCCGACCGGCTCGCGCCGCCGGAACTGCTCGCCGAACTCGGGCCGGAGGTCGAGGTGGTCGACGCCGCCAAGATTCCGTACGGACGGGCGATGGCGCAGGAAGCGATCAACAACGCGCTGATCGACGGCGCGAAAGCGGGCAAGTTCGTGGTGCGGCTCAAGGGTGGCGACCCCTACGTGTTCGGGCGTGGCTACGAGGAGCTGGAGGCCTGTGCGGCCGCCGGGGTTCCGGTCACGGTGGTGCCGGGTGTCACCAGTCCCATCTCGGTGCCCGCCGCCGCGGGGATCCCGGTCACCCACCGCGGCGTCACCCACGAGTTCGTGGTGGTGAGCGGGCACCTCGCGCCGGATCACCCGGATTCGCTGGTGGACTGGCCCGCACTGGCCCGGCTGCGCGGCACACTGGTGCTGATGATGGCGGTGGAGCGGATCGAACAGTTCGCCACCGCGCTGCTGGCGGGCGGGCGTCCGGCGGGCACACCAGCCACCGTCATCCAGGAGGGCACGCTGCGCACTCAGCGTGTGCTGCGCGCCGATCTCGCCACGGTGGCCGCCCGGGTGCGCGCCGAAGGCATCCGCCCACCCGCGATCGTGGTGATCGGCCCGACCGCCGGATTCTCCGCCGACTCGATCGTCCCGCACGCCGGCTCCGCGGCCGGATAGCGCTTCCAGCCACCGCGGCGATTCGAATCCACCGAGTCGCCGCCCGCCTCGCGCGCGTCGGCCGCCGCCAACCGCCTGTCGGCAGATCGTTGCCGCGCCGGGTTCGTTCCGGTGATGGCCGTACCGGTGGGAAGCTCGGTTCGTATCTCCGAGGAGCCGGGGCGCGGAAGCGACCCAACCGCCTGCGCGGCGATTGCCCGTTGCCCAGGAGGGCTCCTCGTCGTCTATGGGAAGGAGTACCAGCGATGGCCCGTCACTCGACCCGGTGCAGCTGGTGATTCGCGACGAGGCCCACCCGCCGGATCGCCGGGGCCGGCGCTCGTCGCGGGTGCGGCCGGATCGGTGGGCGGGCGAAGCGGCGCCCGGCATCAATTACAGTGACTCACTGTGCTTCGGAACCCCGCTGCGACGATGCAGTATCCAGTGACGCAGCGGGCCTTCGGGCTCGCGATCCTAGTCCTGAGCGGATTGCAGCTCATGGTCGTGCTCGACGGCACGGTGGTGATCTTCGCGCTGCCGCGGCTGCAAGAGGAGATGGGGTTGTCCAGCGCGGGTAGCGCGTGGACGGTGACCTCCTACGGGCTCACCTTCGCGGGCCTGATGCTGCTCGGCGGCCGGCTCGGCGATGCTTTCGGCCGCAAGCGCATGTTGGTTGTCGGTGTCGCGGTGTTCACCTTGGCCTCGCTGTTGTGCGGGCTCGCGCAGAACCAGGCGATGCTGCTCGCGGCGCGGGCCCTACAAGGCGCGGGCGCAGCGATCGCGGCGCCCACCGCGTTCGCGCTGGTGGCGACGACCTTCGCGCCGGGCAAGGCGCGTAACCAGGCGATCGCGATCGTCGGCTCGATGGTCGGCATCGGCTCCGTCGGCGGGCTCGTGGTCGGCGGCGCGCTGACCCAGCTGTCGTGGCGGTGGATCTTCCTGATCAACGTCCCGATCGGCGCGCTGATCATCCTCGGCGCGGCCTACAAGCTGGCCGACACCGAACACCACCGCTCGGCCTTGGATATTCCGGGCGCGGTGCTGGGCACCATCGCGTGCGCGTCGATCGTGTTCGGCGCGACCGAGGGGCCGGAGGTCGGCTGGGGGCACCCGGCGATCATCGGTTCGCTCATCGCCGGCGTTGTGCTGCTGATCGTCTTCATCGCGCTGGAACGACGGGTGGACGACCCGCTGCTGCCCTGGTCGCTGTTCGACAGCCGCGACCGTGTGGCCACCTTCCTGCTGATCTTCCTGGCCGGTGGAGTGCTGGGCGCGATGACCTTCTTCGTCGCCCAGTTCATGCAGAACGTCATCGGATACGGTCCGCTCAAGGCGGGTGTCGCGGCTATCCCGTTCACCGTCGGCATCGGCGTCGGCGGCGCGGTGGCGTCCAAGGCGGCGCTCTACATCGCGCCGCGCTGGCTGCTCGCGGGCGCGGGCGCGGTGCTCGGCGTCGGGCTGCTGTTCGGTTCGACCCTCGACGGCGAGGTGATGTACTTCGCGACGCTGCTGCCCCTGCTGGTGGTGATCGGCTTCGGCGTCGGTGTCGCCATGGTGCTCTCCCCGCTGTGTGTGCTGGTCGGTGTGCCGCCGGCGAATATCGGCCCGCTGGCCGCGGTCGGGCAGATGTTCATGAACCTCGCCACGCCCGTGGCCATCGGCCTGCTCACCCCGATCGCCGCCTCCCGCACGCTGTCGCTCGGCGGCCGCACCGAGAAGGTCACCGGGATGACACCCGCGGAGATCGCCGCCCTGGGTGATGGTTACACCCTGGTGCTGTTCGTCTGTGCCCTCATCGCGTTCGCGGCCGGACTGGTCGCCCTGACCCTGCGCTTCACCCCCCAGCAACTGGCCATGGCCCAGCACGCGCAGGACGAAGCCCAGCAGGCGTGAGTCGTGCCTACAAACGGCCCGCTACCCGCCGGGGTGTCACGCGCACGATGACGCGCGGTCCGTCGTTCACCGAGGCCGGGTTGAAATCCACATACTTCCGCCCGGTGTACTTCGCCGAGAGTTCGTCGGGCAGCGTCTTGTCCGGGTCCGGGGTGATCGTCGCGGTGCCCCGGACCTCCGCGTAGACGTACGGGTTGTCCGGCGGGTTGATCAGCACGGTGATGCGCGGATCGCGCGCGAGGTTCTTGCCCTGCTGACGGTCGGTGGTGGTGGAGAAGAGCAGATCGTCGCCGTCCCGCTTCAGCCAGATCACGGTCAGGTGCGGCTGCCCGTTGGCGCCGATCGTCGCCGCGGTGGCGAACACCCTCTCTTCGTCCAGGTACTTCTTCAGGGCATCGGAAAGCTCTGCGGTAGCGGTCACGCTCTGCCTGAACAACGCGGCCCGGCCCGGCATTCCCGGTCGGAGCCGCGCGCGGCCTACTTGTTCTGCGGGAAGCCGAGATTCAGTCCGCCGTGGCTCGGATCGAGCCAGCGGGTGGTGACCGCCTTGGTACGGGTGAAGAACCGCACGCCGTCGGCGCCGTGCGCGTGCGCGTCACCGAACAGCGAGTTCTTCCAGCCGCCGAAGCTGTAGTACGACATCGGAACCGGGATCGGCACGTTGATGCCGACCATCCCGACTTCGACCTCGTTGTGGAAGCGGCGGGCGGCGCCGCCGTCGTTGGTGAACAGGGCGGTGCCGTTGCCGTAGGGATTGGCGTTGACCAGCGCCAGCGCGTCGTCGTAGCTGTCGACGCGCACCACCGACAGCACGGGTCCGAAGATCTCGTCGGTGTAGACGCTCATGTCGGTGGCGACATGGTCGAGAATCGTCGGCCCGAGCCAGAAGCCCTCGGCCGCGCCATCGGCCTGGACATCTCGGCCGTCGAGAACGACGGTGGCTCCAGCGGATTCGCCCGCCGCGATGTACCCGGCGACCCGGTCGCGGTGCGCCCGGGTGACCAGTGGACCCATGTCGGCGCCCCGGGCGCCGTCGCCGGTCCTGATGGTGCCTGCCCGCTCGGCGATCCTGCCGACCAGGCCATCGGCCGCCCCGCCCACCGCGACCACCACGCTGATCGCCATGCACCGCTCGCCCGCCGAGCCGAACCCGGCGTTCACCGCGGCGTCGGCGGCCAGGTCCAGATCCGCGTCCGGCAGCACCACCATGTGGTTCTTCGCGCCACCGAGCGCCTGCACCCGCTTGCCCGCGGCGGTGCCGCGCTGGTAGACGTACCGGGCGATCGGCGTCGAGCCGACGAACGAGACGGCCTTGATGCCCGGGTTGTCCAGCAGTTCGTCGACCGCGACCTTGTCGCCTTGCAGCACTGTGAAGACGCCCGCGGGCAGTTCGGCTTCGGCCCACAGCCGCGCCGGCCACAGCGACGCGGACGGGTCCTTCTCGCTCGGTTTGAGCACCACCGTGTTCCCCGCGGCGATGGCGATCGGGAAGAACCACATCGGCACCATCGCGGGGAAGTTGAACGGGGAGATGATCGCGACCGGGCCGAGCGGTTGGCGGATGGAGAAGATGTCCACCTTGGCCGAGGCATTCTCGGTGTAGCCGCCCTGAAGCAGATGCGGTATGCCGCAGGCGAACTCGACGACTTCCAAGCCGCGGCTCACCTCGCCGATCGCGTCGGTGAGCACCTTGCCGTGTTCGGCGGTGATCAGCCGGGCCAGCTCCTCTTTGCGCTCGTTCAGCAGTTCACGGAAGCGGAACAGGATCTGGGTGCGCCGGGTCAGCGAGGTGTCCCGCCATGCCGGGAAGGCCTTCGCGGCGGAGTCGATCGCCGCTCGGGTGTCGGCGACGCCTGCCAGCGCGACCTGCCCGGTCACCGCGCCGGTCGCCGGGTTGGTCACCGGCGCCGTCGTCTCGCTGGTACCCGCGAAATCCTTACCGTCGAGCCAGTGCGCGATGGTCTGCATGTCTCCTCGCTTCGATCGGTGAGCATCAGCGGTGCTACGGGACCCACCGCATACGGTCGTGACATGGCAAGAACGCCGCCTGACCGTCCACTGTCCGGCATACACCCTTCCCGTTGTTCCGGCGCGGAATTCGGCGCACCGAGCTGCTGATTCGCGATCTGACGGTGGGGCGTGCCAAGGGTGATCCCGGTCGCCGCGCCATTGTCGCGCGCGTGCGATTCCGTGAGACTGTGCCGATGACGGTGGAGGAACGTTTGCAGGCTCGCTGGATCGAGTTGGCGGGGGAGCAGTCCGGCGCGGTGGGTTCGGATCTGATCGGCCGGTACCGCGAGCCGCATCGGCGGTATCACACGATGGACCATCTGGCCGCGATGCTGTCTGTCATCGATGAACTCGGGCGGGACGCGGACGACGTCGCCGCGGTGCGCTACGCGGCGTTCTTCCACGACGCGATCTATGCCGTCGATCGCGCCGACAACGAAGAGCGCAGCGCCGAACTCGCCGAGACGACGCTGCCCGCTCTGGGCGCGACGCCCGAGCTGGTCGGCGAAGTCGGCAGGCTGGTCCGCCTCACCGCGACCCACCGCACCGCCGCCGACGATCACAACGGCAACGTGTTGTGCGACGCCGACCTGGCGATCCTCGCCGCCGAAGCATCTGGTTACGCCGCCTACACGCGGGCGGTGCGAGCGGAATACCGGCATGTCCCGGACGATCTGTTCCGCACGGGCCGGGCGGCGGTGCTGCGGAAGCTGGCCGAGCAGCCGTACCTGTTCCGGACACCCACGGCTCGCCGCCGCTACGAGTCGGCGGCACGGGCCAACCTCGAGGCCGAGCTCGCCGCGCTGAGCGACGAACGGCCGGACGAACTCAGGTGATGATCAGAAGTTCGGTGGGGGACGCGATCTCCGCTCGCAGCCCGGCCTTGGCAGCCACCCGCGCCACACCGCGGACGTCGGCCGGTTCGGCCCTGGTGAGCACCAGGGCGCGCGCGAGCAGGCCCTTGTGGTGCTTGTTGAAATGACTCACCACCGTGCGTGACCCGTCCGCGTGCTCGGTGAGCACGTTGGCGGTGATCGCGCCGGGCACCCGCCCCAGCTGCTGGTAGGTGCCCGAGCGCAGGTCGACCACGAGTTCGCCCGCGGCCTCGGCGAGCAGCGCGGTGGCCAGTTCGTCGCGCCAGACGGCCGAGAGGGTCGGCAAGCCGGGCAGTTTCGAGCCGCCGGAGAGCCGGTAGGCGGGAATCGGGTCGCCGGCGCGGACCGCGCCGAACAGGGCGGAGCCGATGCCGAGCCGGGCATGCGCCTTCGCACGCTGCGCCTTGGTGAACGAGCGCGCGTCGAGCGCGTCGTAGAGGACGCCGGTGTAGCGCTCCAGCGCGGGACGGGTCGGCGAGGTGCGCAGCGTGGCGTTGCGCGCGATCTCGCCGTCGGCCCCCTTGCCGAGCCCGAGCGCGCTCCGTGAGCCTTCCGGGTCGGCCGCCAACCGCACCACTTCCTCGATCAGCCGTGCGCGCACAGCTGTGAGCTGCGGCATCGCCAAGGAGTCCAGGGTGAGCGGCGCCCCCGCGCCGCCATCGGACTTGGTTTCGGAGGGAGGCAGCAGCACCAGCACGAACGAATACGGTAATGCGCTGGGAACGGCGTCCGGCCAGCGACTACCCTGTGCTTCCGTGATCACCCGCCTCTCCCGCCTGTTCCTGCGAACCCTCCGCGACGATCCCGCCGACGCCGAGGTGCCGAGCCACAAACTCTTGGTCCGTGCCGGCTACGTGCGCCGCGTCGCCCCGGGTGTCTACTCGTGGCTGCCGCTGGGCTTGCGCGTGCTGCGCAAGGTCGAGGACGTGGTGCGCGAGGAGATGGACGCGATCGGCGGTCAGGAGATCTCGCTACCCGCGCTACTGCCGCGCGAACCGTACGAGACCACCAACCGGTGGACCGAGTACGGCGACGGCCTGTTCCGCCTGCGCGACCGCAAGGGCGCGGACTACCTGCTCGGTCCTACCCACGAGGAGCTCTTCGCGCTCACCGTGAAGGGCGAGTACAACTCCTACAAGGATCTGCCGGTCACGCTCTACCAGATCCAGACCAAGTACCGCGACGAGGAGCGTCCCCGCGCGGGCATTCTGCGCGGGCGCGAGTTCGTGATGAAGGACTCCTACTCGTTCGATCTGGACGAGGACGGCCTCGAGGCCAGCTACGACGCGCACCGCCAGGCCTACCAGCGCATCTTCGACCGGCTGCGGGTCAAATACGTCATCGTGGCCGCCACCTCGGGCGCGATGGGCGGCAGCGCGTCGGAGGAGTTCCTGGCCGACAGCCCGGTCGGCGAGGACACCTACGTGCGCTGCCCGGAATCCGGCTACGCGGCCAATGTGGAGGCGGTGGTCACGCCCGCTCCCGAACCGCTGCCGATCGAAGGGCAGCCGGAGGCCGTGGTGCACGACACCCCGGACACTCCGACGATCGCGACGCTGGTGGACTGGGCCAACAGCGCCGGTATCGCCGAGCGCTACGGACGTCCGGTCACCGCGGCCGACACCTTGAAGAACGTCATGGTCAAGCTGCGTCACCCGGACGGGAAGACCGAGATCCTCGGCATCGGCGTCCCCGGTGACCGCGAGGTCGACGACAAGCGCCTCGGCGCCTCGGTCGAACCGGCCGAGGTGGAACTGCTCACCGAAGCGGACTTCGCCGAGAACCCGTTTCTGGTCAAGGGCTATATCGGCCCGAAGGCGCTACAGGCCAACGGCGTTCGCTACCTGGTCGATCCCCGCGTAGGCACCGGCACCAGCTGGATCACCGGCGCCGACGAACCGGGCAAGCACGTGGTCGGCTTGGTCGCGGGCCGCGATTTCACCCCCGACGGCACCATCGAGGCCGCCGAAGTTCGCGACGGCGACCCCTCGCCCGACGGGCGGGGCACGCTGGTGGCGGCCCGTGGCATCGAGATCGGCCACATCTTCCAGCTCGGTAACAAGTACACCGACGCGTTCGAGGTGGACGTGCTCGGCGAGAACGGCAAGCCGGTGCGGCTGACCATGGGCTCCTACGGCGTCGGCGTCTCTCGCATGGTGGCGGTGATCGCCGAGCAGCAGCACGACGACAAGGGGCTGCGCTGGCCCGCGGCGGTCGCGCCCTACGACGTGCACGTCGTGATCGCCAACAAGGACGACGCGGCCCGCGCGGGCGCCGAAGAAGTGGTGTCCGGCCTGCACGCCCACGGCCTGGACGTGCTCTTCGACGACCGCACCGCCTCACCGGGAGTGAAGTTCAAGGACGCCGAGCTGCTCGGCATGCCGCTGGTGCTGGTGATCGGCCGCGGCTGGGCCGAGGGCAAGGTCGAACTGCGCGACCGCTTCACCGGCGAGACCGAGGAACTTCCCGCGGCGTCCGCGGTGGACGCGGTGGTGGCCAGAGTTCGCGGCTGACCTGATTCCGGACGGCCCCCGCAGATTCCGCCGGGGGCCGTCCGCGGTCCGTAGCGCGGCGGCCGAGGAGGGCGCTCGCGTCCGGGAACCACGGCGCGGCTACCTACGCGACCGTAACCTGAATTCGCTGGTCACAGATCCACGGAGCTGGTCCGGGCTGCTATTACCCGCTGGTAAGTTAACCGGCATGACAAACACCGACGCGCGGTTGTTCAATCCCGCCACCTATGACCCGCAGCAGTTCGACGCCGAGACGCGGCGTCTGTTGCGCGCCACCATCGAGTGGTTCGAGGGCCGGGGTAAGCAGCGTCTGCTCGCCGACGACGCGAACGCGGTGTGGACGGCGGACTTCCTCGACTTCGTGAAGAAGGAGAAGCTGTTCGCCACTTTCCTGACCCCGCAGGCGTATGCCGACGGCGATCCGAATCGCCGCTGGGACGCCGCCCGCAACGCGGCGCTGTCGGAGATCTTCGGCTTCTACGGCCTGGCGTACTGGTACGCCGAACAGGTGACCATCCTCGGCCTCGGCCCGATCTGGCAGAGCGACAACGAAGCAGCCAAGAAGCGCGCGGCCGGCGATCTACTCGACGGCGAGGTGATGGCGTTCGGTCTGTCCGAGCAGACCCACGGCGCCGACATCTACAACACCGACCTGGTGCTGACCCCCACCGAGCCCGGCAGCGCGGACGCCGAGGCAGGCATCCTGTTCCGCGCCGACGGCGAGAAGTACTACATCGGTAACGGCAATGTGGCCAGCATGGTGTCGGTGTTCTCCCGCCGCGCCGATCTCGAGGGCGCCGACGCGTACGTCTGGTTCGCCGCCGACTCCCGCCACGAGAACTACCGCCTGCTCGGGAACGTCGTGCACCAGCAGATGTACGTCAGCACCTTCCGCTTGGAGAACTACCCGGTGCGCGCCGAGGACATCCTGCACACCGGGCCCGAGGCCTTCTCCGCCGCGCTGAACACCGTGAACGTGGGCAAGTTCAATCTCTGCCACGGCGGGATCGGCATGGTCGAGCACTCGTTCTACGAGGCGATCACCCACGCGGGCAACCGCATCCTCTACGGCAACCCGGTCACCGACTTCCCGCACGTGCGGGCGAACTTCGTCGACGCCTATGCGCGCATCCTCGCGATGAAGCTGTTCAGTGACCGTGCCGTCGACTACTTCCGCAGCGCGAGCCTGGAGGACCGCCGGTACCTGCTGTTCAACCCGATGACGAAGTCCAAGGTGACCTCCGAGGGCGAGACCGTCATGACGTTGCTGCTGGATGTGCTGGCCGCCAAGGGGTTCGAGAAGAACACCTACTTCGCCGAGGTGCAGCGACTGATCAGCACGCTGCCCCGGCTGGAGGGCACGGTGCACGTGAACGTCGGGCAGATCCTGAAGTTCATGCCCAACTACCTGTTCGACCCGCAGGACTACCCCGAGATCGGAACCCGGCAAGACGCGGCCGACGACGCGTTCTTCTGGCGGCAGGGCCCGGCGCGGGGGGCGGGCAAGGTGCGCTTCGCCGACTGGGCGCCGATCTACGACAAGCACGCCGACATCCCGAACGTGGGCCGGTTCCATGAGCAGGCGCAGGCTCTGCGCACCCTGCTGACCACGGCGGCGCCGGACGCCGCGCAGCAGAAGGATCTGGACTTCATGCTGACCGTCGGCCACCTGTTCTCCCTGGTGGTCTACGGCCAGCTGATCCTGGAGCAGGCCGCGATCACCGGCCTGGATCGCGACCTGATCGACCAGATCTTCGACTTCCAGGTCCGCGATTTCAACGCCTACGCCACCGCCCTGTACGGCAAGCCGTCGGCCACGCCCGACCAGCAGGGCTGGGCCGCGTCCGCGCTACGGCCGCCGGTCGCCGACCGTCCGCGCTTCGACCGGGTGTGGGCCGAGGTGGCCTCCTACAACGGCGCCTACGAGATGCGGCCGTAGGTCGCGCGTCGAGCCGTCGGCGGCCGCGGTACCGCGCCGGGCCGCCGTTCGCTCGAGCACGCTCGGGGCGGCGGATCAGGCCTTGCCGGGGAACGCGATGGTGGGTGGGTCGGCGCCGAGGATCGACTGCCACGTTGCCAGCCGGACGGCGGCGTCGGTGAGCGCGTCGACGCCGGTGCGCCGGATCGCCATGGACGCACCGCGCTCGACCACCGAGCGCCAAGCGACGGCGGTGTCGGACTCGACCGTGACGGCCAGTCGCGCGGCCGAGATCGGATCGGTGACCGGGAACGGCACCGTGTATGCCGCGTCGGGCGGCGGCACGGTCGCGCCGCCCAACACCAAGGCGTCCACGGTGGTGTCGCGCCGGGCGCGGTGCGCGGCGGTGTGCTCGGCGACCAGCCTGGTTCGCTCGGGCGAGGCGTAGGCGGCGATCACGCCGTAGGCGTACACAGCGCCGTATTCGGCGTTCAACGCGTCGGTGAGCGCTCGGCGTTCGTCTTCGGTCATCTCAGCAGCACCCCCGCCTGCACCGCGCAGGCCGCGCTGATCGAGGCGAGCAACCCGGCCCGGTATCCGTCCAGGGCTCGGGCCAGATCGGCGGCCGATTTCCGGGACTCGGCCAGCTGTGCACGCAGCGCCTCGACGGTCGGCGGCGTGGCGGGCGGCACCCCGCTGCCCGAAGCCACGGCCGACGGGCCGGATTCGCTCGCGCGGGTGCGGTGCACCGGTTTGGTGCCATCGGCGTAAACGCCTATCACACGGTCGATCTCGGTGCGCAAGGCGTCGGCGTGCGCGGTGCGCTCGGCCGCGATCGCCGTCAACGCGGTGTGCCGGTCGGGTGCGACGGCTATGGCCGCGGTCGCCGCCGCGGCGTCTGCGCGGGCCGCGATCTCCTGTGCGGCAAGCGGATCCGGTTCGTGGACCACGTCGTCGCCGGTGCAGCCCGCCAGGGCGCCGAGGGCGAGCACGCCCACCGTCGCGCCGCCCGCGAGACGGAGCGCGCTGCGACGATCCAGGGCGGCGGCGCGAGGCTCGTGCCGGTCGGAGGGCATGCCGATAGTGCGCCCGGCGCGAGGCGGGGCGGGAAGGCGGATGGGCACGGGCACCATCGTGCCAGACTCACCGTGTGCCGCCGGACGAGCGGTGGTCGTGGCGTGCGTACTCATCGGCCACTGGTCCTTTACACTCCCGTGGCGCGTTACGCTAGACCTTCGGTAGAGAATTCTCCCGCCGCGTCACAACTGAACCAGGAGCCGCCCCACATGCCGATGCCGACCGAGGAAAGGGTGAGCCAGCTCGTAGCTGGTCTCGTCGAACGCCGAGGTTTCGACCTCGAGGGCGTCGAGATCTCGACGGCGGGCACGCGCGAGGACGCGCAGGCTCGGGTGCAGGTGACCGTGGACCGCGACACCTCCGATCTGGACGCGCTCGCGACTCTCAGCACCGAGCTGTCGGCGCTGCTGGACGACGCGGGGGAGTTCGGCGAAACGCCCTACCTGCTGGAAGTCACCACTCCCGGCATCGATCGCCCGCTGACCGCCGACCGGCACTGGCGGCGAGCGCAAGGCCGGAAGGTGCGGGTCACGCTGCGCGAAGGCGCGCAGCCGCCGGAGCGGTCGGCGACTTTCGAAGCTCGGGTCGGCGCGCTCACCGGTGACTCGGTGGCGCTGGTACTCGGCGGCAAGCGCGACCCGCACCCGGTAGCGGTCCCGCTCGCCGACATCGCCACGGCCGTCGTCCAAGTCGAGTTCTCCCCGCCCGGGGCGCGGGAGCTGGAACTCGCGGGTGGAGTCGTTGCGGGGCGGCCGGCACCGGGCCGGGAAGACGCGGTGGCGTCGGACGACGCCGCGCAGCTCCGAGGAACACCGAATGCACTGTCCGAATCCGTAACAGCGTCCGATTCGCCGACCGAAGGGATCGTGGAATGAACATCGAAATCGAAGCCCTGCGCGCGATCGTCGCCGACAAGGGGATCTCGATCGAGACCGTGATCTCCGCGATCGAGTCGGCGCTGCTCACCGCGTACCGCCACACCGAGGGCCACCAGCCCAACGCGCGCATCGACATCAACCAGAGGACCGGCGTGGTCCGGGTGATGGCGCGAGAGCTGGACGCTGACGGCAACGTGATCTCCGAATGGGACGACACCCCCGAAGGGTTCGGCCGGATCGCGGCCACCACCGCCAGGCAGGTGGTGCTCCAGCGGCTGCGCGACGCGGAGAACGAGAAGTCCTTCGGCGAGTTCTCCACCCACGAGGGCGACATCGTGGGCGGTGTGGTGCAGCGGGACGCGCGCGCCAACGCCCGCGGCACCGTCGTGGTGCGCATCGGCAGCGAACTGCACGGCACGGAGGGGCTGATCCCGCCCGCCGAGCAGGTGCCGGGCGAGACCTACGAGCACGGTGACCGGATCAAGTGCTACGTCGTCGGCGTCTCCCGTGGTCCGCGCGGACCGCAGATCACGCTGTCGCGCACTCACCCGAATCTGGTGCGGCGCCTGTTCGCGCTGGAGGTGCCGGAGATAGCCGACAGCTCCGTGGAGATCGTCGCCGTCGCGCGTGAGGCCGGACACCGGTCCAAGATCGCGGTGCGCACCACGGTGCCCGGCGTCAACGCCAAGGGCGCCTGTATCGGGCCGATGGGGCAGCGCGTGCGCAACGTGATGAGTGAACTGGCCGGCGAGAAGATCGACATCATCGACTACGCCGACGATCCGGCTACTTTTGTGGGTAATGCGCTCTCGCCGTCGAAAGTGGTTTCGGTCACGATCGTCGACGCCGAGGCCAGGGCGGCCCGCGTCGTCGTGCCCGATTTCCAGCTTTCCCTGGCGATCGGCAAGGAGGGGCAGAATGCCCGCCTGGCCGCGCGTTTGACCGGTTGGCGCATCGATATCCGCAGCGACGCCGCCCCCGACATGGGCGGATCCGTGCGAACGGAGGCGCACCGGAGTTGACCGGAGCCCGCCCGCGGAGCGCTCGGGATGACAGGTTCGTAACTTCCGCGGGGGAGGGGTTCGGCGTTCCGGGCGTGGCAGCGGTAGAGTGGTCCAAGGTTCAGTCCGAGTCATCGGCTCCGACGCCCGACCGCACCACCGAGCAGCACCCGGCGCCCCAGCGCCGAGCCGCTCCCGAGCGGACGTGTATCGGGTGCCGGAAGCGCGGACCGGCCGGCGATCTGTTGCGGATCGTGGCTCGGGATCGTGAGGTCGGCGACGGCTCTCAGGTCATCGAGATCGTTCCCGATCCGCGGCGCAGACTTCCCGGACGGGGTGCCTGGTTGCACCCCCTTTCGGCTTGTCTGCGCGCAGCAGAGCGGCGCCGAGCGATCGGCAGAGCACTACGAGTGTCCGGACATCTGGATATCTCAGCCCTGGAGCATTACCTCGAGAACAGGCACGAGCACTCATGAGCACACCGTGAAGTACCAACGATGAACGTCCATCGGAGATAACCCGAGGTCGTGCGGGCCGCCGTCCCCAGAACGGTGGAACTGCTCGACCTCTCAGTGAGGAGAGCAGTGGCAGGCAAGGCCCGCGTGCACGAGTTGGCCAAAGAACTCGGTGTCACCAGCAAGGAACTACTCGCAACGCTCAAGGAGCAAGGCGAGTTCGTGAAGTCGGCGTCCTCGACGGTGGAAGCGCCCGTCGCGCGTCGGCTGCGTGAGTCGTTCGCAGCGAAATCCGCTCCGTCGAACGGCAACAAGTCGGGCGCGCGTCCCGGCCCGTCCGGCCGTCCGGCCCCCAAGCCCGCGGGCGGTGGCCCGCGTCCCGGTCCCCGCCCGTCGACGCCGGCACCGGCGCCCACCGTGCAGGAGACCGCCGTTCCCGCCGCGCGCACCGGCGAATCCCCGGCCGTGAAGCCGGGCCCCGCCGCACGTCCGGGACCGGCACCTTCGCCCAAGCCCCCCGTCCAGGAATCGGTCGCCCCGCAGGCCGCCGCGGCCTCCGGCGCGACCGCGAGTTCCGCATCCGCCCCGGCCGGTCCTCGGCCGTCGCCGGGTGGCCCGCGTCCCGGGCAGCAGCAGCAGCGACCAGGCGCCCCCGCCCAAGGCGGCCAGCGTCAGGGTGGCGCACCGTCCGGTCCGCGCCCGGGTCCGAAGACCCCGCGCGTCGGTAACAACCCCTACTCGTCGGCTCCCGAGCGTCCCGCGCCGCGACCGGCCCCCGGTCAGGGTGGCCCGCGTCCGGGTCCGGCTCAGGGCGGTCCGCGTCCGGGTCCGGCTCAGGGCGGTCCGCGTCCGGGTCCGGCTCAGGGTGGCCCGCGTCCGGGTCCGGCTCAGGGCGGTCCGCGCCCGGCGCCCGGCCCCGGTGGCCCGCGTCCCGGTGGCCCGCGTCCGAGCCCCGGCTCGATGCCGCCCCGTCCGAATCCCGGTGCGATGCCGTCGCGTGCGGCGCGTCCGGGCGGTGCCGGAGGCCCCGGCGCCGGTCGTCCCGGTCGTCCCGGCGGCGCCGGTGCGGGTCGTCCCGGTGGTGGCGGCGGCGGTGGTGGCTACCGCGGTGGCGGTGGCGGCGCTCCTGGCGCGGGTGCAGGTGCTCCCGGTGCCGGTGGTGGCGCGGCCGGTGGCTTCCGGGGTCGTCCCGGTGGCGGCGGTGGCGGCGGTCGTCCCGGTGGTCCCGGTGGCCGCGGTGGTGCGGCAGGCGCGTTCGGCCGTCCCGGTGGTGCGCCCCGTCGTGGCCGCAAGTCCAAGCGGCAGAAGCGGCAAGAGTACGACTCGATGCAGGCGCCCGCCGTCGGCGGCGTCCGGCTGCCGCGTGGCAACGGTGAGATCATCCGGCTCGCCCGCGGCGCGTCGCTGTCGGACTTCGCGGAGAAGATCGACGCGAACCCGGCTGCGCTGGTGCAGGCCCTGTTCAACCTCGGTGAGATGGTCACCGCGACCCAGTCGGTGAACGACGAGACCCTCGAGCTGCTCGGCGGCGAGATGAACTACGTCGTCCACGTGGTCAGCCCCGAGGACGAGGATCGCGAGCTGCTGGAGTCGTTCGACCTCACCTACGGCGAGGACGAGGGTGGCGAGGAAGACCTCGAACAGCGTCCGCCGGTGGTGACCGTCATGGGTCACGTCGACCACGGTAAGACCCGACTGCTGGACACCATCCGCAAGGCGAACGTCCGCGAGGGCGAGGCCGGTGGCATCACCCAGCACATCGGCGCCTACCAGGTGCTCACCCACCTGGGCGAGGAAGACCGGCTCATCACCTTCATCGACACCCCCGGTCACGAGGCGTTCACCGCCATGCGTGCCCGCGGTGCGAAGGCCACCGACATCGCGATCCTCGTTGTCGCCGCCGACGACGGCGTCATGCCGCAGACGGTGGAGGCGATCAACCACGCGCAGGCGGCCGACGTGCCGATCGTGGTGGCGGTCAACAAGATCGACAAGGAAGGCGCGAACCCGCAGAAGGTACGTCAGCAGCTCACCGAGTACGGCCTGGTCGCCGAGGAATACGGCGGCGAGACCATGTTCGTCGACATCTCCGCCAGGCAGAACATCAACATCGATGCGCTGCTCGAGGCGGTCCTGCTGACCGCCGACGCGGCACTGGACCTGCGGGCCAACCCGGACATGGACGCGCAGGGTGTGGCCATCGAGGCGCACCTCGACCGCGGTCGAGGCCCGGTGGCGACCGTGCTCATCCAGCGCGGCACCCTGCGGGTCGGCGACTCGATCGTGGCGGGAGACGCTTACGGCCGGGTGCGCCGCATGGTCGACGAGCACGGCGACGACGTCGAGGCGGCGTTGCCGTCGCGGCCCGTCCAGGTCGTCGGCTTCACGTCGGTGCCCGGCGCCGGTGACAACCTGCTCGTGGTCGACGAGGACCGGATCGCCCGGCAGATCGCCGACCGGCGCAATGCGCGTAAACGCAACGCGCTGGCCGCACGTAGCCGCAAGCGGATCAGCCTGGAAGATCTGGATGCCGCGCTGAAGGAAACCAGCGAGCTGAACCTGATCCTCAAGGGCGACAACTCGGGTACGGTCGAGGCCCTCGAGGAGGCGCTGCTCCAGATCCAGGTGGGCGACGAGGTGCGCCTGCGGGTGATCGACCGCGGCGTCGGTGGTGTCACCGAGACCAACGTCAACCTGGCTTCGGCGTCGAACGCGATCATCATCGGGTTCAACGTCCGTGCCGAGGGCAAGGCCACCGAACTGGCCAACCGCGAGGGTGTCGACATCCGGTACTACTCGGTGATCTACCAGGCCATCGACGAGATCGAGAAGGCCCTCAAGGGCATGCTCAAGCCGATCTACGAAGAGGTCGAGCTGGGCCGGGCCGAGATCAGGGCGATCTTCCGTTCGTCGAAGATCGGCAACATCGCCGGTTGCATGGTCACGTCGGGTTCGGTCAAGCGCAATGCCAAGGCGCGCCTGCTCCGGGACAACGTGGTGATCGCCGAGACGACGACGATCTCGTCGCTGCGCCGGGAGAAGGACGACGTCACCGAGGTCCGTGAAGGCTTCGAATGCGGTATCACGGTCACCTACTCCGATATCAAGGAAGGCGACATCATCG